>JAGACY010000014.1 GCA_017613855.1 Pseudomonadota bacterium | reverse complement strand
GCCATTCACCTTTAGCTTCAGACTTCACCTTTGGTTTTGGATTTAAATTGCGCATTGCGCATTGCGCATTGCGCATTTGGAATACCATTTCCCTTAGCTTCAGAGTCGCCCTCTAGTTTTTCATCCCAATTCCGCATTCCGCATTCCGCATTCCGCATTAACAAGCCATTCACCTTTAGCTTCAGACTTCACCTTTGGTTTTGGATTTAAATTGCGCATTGCAAATTGCGCATTGCTAATTGCAATAATTGCCCCGATCCGCATTCTCGCTATTATCGTAAGGATAGGCATGTGATAGGGATGCCATGATGAACCATATAAAAATGTCCAATTATGTCAAAGAAAACCGTCATTCTCATCATTTTTATTATTCTCATTGCCGGCATGGGGACTGCAGCTTTTATGGGCCGTTCGTATGTATCCGGTAAGGTCATTTCGAAGTTGTCGAATCGTTTGCCGGAAACTTTGTCTATCGATGGCAAACTCGCTTCTGTTTTTAAACATCCCTTTTGTTATGAAGAGATCGTTTTGGCGAGTCAGGGAAAGACACATGTAGCGGCAAAACAAGTCTGTTTGGAATCCGGGATTTTTTCGCTGATGTCTGATGACCCCAACTTTAAAATATCGTGTGAAAGTGTAGTGGGGACGATTGAACACAGCGACATCCAAACGCTTTCCGGTGAAAGGGATGGGCACGATATGAGCGCACATGGAAGTACCAAATCGCTCAAAGCCATGTCAGCATCGGTAGAAATTGAGGATTTGCGTTTGACGTATGTCCATGAGGACGCGCATTTGAGCTGGAACGGCAATGCGAGTGCGTCTTTGGAAAAGGGCGTATTTCAGTTCATATCGGAAGCAGAGCCGGCCTTTTCAATAAAAAAATCTCCGATTGCGTTTACCAATTCACCAAAATTGCAGGCGTTTGTTCAGGCCGATCTCAATCAGAAAGACGTCCGCCTGAGGTTGACCGGGACACCCGAAATTGCCATGGCATTCGCGCATGGCGAACAGGTTTTCGATGTGCAGGTGCATGCACTGGAGGCTCTGGTTCAGCAGGGAAGTATGGCCCTGGCTGCGCATGGCATTCACATGGAATCGCCGAGTTTTGAAGGCATTGCACGTGCGGATGTTGACAAATTTAATGTTCAGTTCAAAGGCCTGAAGCCTAAGTATGAAAATATTCAGACCATTCGCGTCGAATCGCCATTTTTGTCTCTCGATACCGAGCAGTTGTTTAAATCGGAATTGCTTGGGAAAAATGTCATTTTTTCGGGTTTTATGGATTTCTGGAAGCAGGATGCCGGTGCTTTTTTAGGGGATGCTCCCAAAAAATCCGTGCGCAAGGCCGATATTAAGAACGATAAAACGACTTATAAGAAGAATCCCATTTCTAAAAAGACGCTCGAAGAGGTGCGGCATGTCTTTGACGAAGTGCAGGCAAAAATACAAGCTCTGCCAGCGATAGATATTCAGAATGGGAAAGTGGATATTGTGCATGAAAATGCGCATTTTGAATTTGATGCGATTTCATTTAATACCGCCGAGCTTTTTAAAAATTCGCAGAAATTCCAGCTCGATTTTAATATCCGCAATGCTGTGGCCAGTTTCCTGGTCGCGTATGATGACAAAAGTCCCTATCCGGAAATTACATTCAATATCAAGCAGTTGGACGCATCAGACTTTTTGAGAATTATCAACATGCCGGTGCCGGAAAAGAACGAAGGCGATGTTTCGATGAATCTTAAAATTGCGATGTCTAATGATTGGCTCAAACTGGCCGGGCGTATCGACTTTTCTGATTTTGCTTTTTACTACGAGAAAATCAGTCCCAATGTCGTTCAAGACATGGATGCATCGGCAATTCTCGAGGCAGAGTACGATTTTAAGGCCGACGGGCTCAGGATTGATCCCATCCAGCTTCGCAGCGGCGGTTTGGAGGTTAAGGGGTGGTTCGGGATCAGCAACGTCAGAAGCAATCCGGTCATTGAATTTGAACTTGGGGGTGAAAATATCCAGTGTGCTGACATTCCGAAAGCCATTCCCAAGGGATTTTTGCCGACCATCACGAATCTTGAAATTGCAGGCGGAGCGATTTCACCGAAAATCACAGGGAAAATTCCCTGGAAAAATCCGCTCGTTTCTTCTTTGAAGGAAAGCGGGTTTGAGGGGAGTTGTTATCCGGTTTCGGTAGAACCGCATCATCCAGAGAATTTGAATGATCCCAATTACACCTTTACGACGGATTACACTTATTTTACGGATGCCATTACCGTTGGACCGGGGACAAAAGACTACACACCACTCGAAGAGATTCCTCCGTATGTCAAAGCGGCCATGTTCTTGACAGAAGACAAGCGATTCTTTGATCATGGCCCATTGAGAATATCATTTATAGAGAGGGCACTTCGGCTTAACCTCAATCAGCGGAGCTATGTTTACGGCGGTTCGACGATTGGGCAGCAGCTGACCAAGAATCTGTTCCTGAACCGCAGCAAGAATCTGGCTAGAAAACTTGAGGAAGCATTCATTGCATGGCGCATGGTGACGGTCGTACCCAAAACGAGGATATTTGAGCTGTACCTGAATGTGATTGAATTCGGCCCGGATGTCTATGGGATCAAGAAAGCATCCAAATTCTATTTTGACAAACAGCCCAGTGAACTGACGCCCCTGGAGGGGGCCTATCTGGCATCACTCAAGGTTTCGCCGTCAAAAGGCGGGCGATTCTATAAGCAGGGATTTGCCCAGAATGGGCGCTGGTGGCACAAAAGGCTGCGTTACATTTTGAAGGTATTGGCCGAGAATGGCTATATCTCAGTGCCGGAGGTGATCGCCGCGTACGATTGGACACCTAAGTTTGTCTATCCATCCAACAGCAATGACTTCAGGCAGATATG
>JAGACY010000077.1 GCA_017613855.1 Pseudomonadota bacterium | reverse complement strand
TATCACAAAAAGGCCAAAAAACTTTTGCTCATCGGTTCGAACAATGCCTCCAAAGGTATCTATTCGATTGCCCACAATACGTATGGATGCAATGGTGGCGAGAATCCGGGCAAGAAGAATGCATGCAAAAACGGCGAAAAAGACTGCTCATCCAATCAGCGTGTAACCTATGCGTTCCACCATAATGATGGCAATGTCTATTCGAACCAGCAATAGAATAATATGAAGGGCGTATGCCGCAATGCGGCATAGCCCGAAATGCGTGCCGTATGCAGCGTCAGCGAAATAGGCACGCCCACTCTAAAAGCGAAAAACTACAAGCGACAAGCTCGAATATACAATTCTGTCGCGATCAAAGCCTAACGATACCTTGGCAGGAGTGACACCTGGGAAAAAGGCATAACCTCCTCTGCGTAAAGATGTCCTTTCCACACCAGGGGGAAAGGCATGCTCCGGACTGTCTCGGTTTGTGAGCCGCGCTCGATACAATATAATATCGGCAGCGGATCGCCTTCCTTTAAGAAGCCAGTCGGATCGCTATGGGTTATAAAGGCATGATGCAAATCCTCTTCTCTGGTATCGTCTGGTGGATTAAAAGAATAGATCACTCTAAAAGATGGAACACCATAAACCATATAGTTTATATTTTTTTCATCGGGCTCTAAAACAAATACATCCTGAACAGACTCATATTGAATATCAATCACCGTTGCCATGGTTTTTCTCGCATTTATAAGCCATTTAGGAGAGAGAGATTCCTGATTACTCTGATTTAACCGCTCAAGGTAAAGATTGATTGCCTTCTCTTTTTCTATTATTCTCGCATCTTTGGACATGCGCTTGATGTGTATGATACGATCATCTTTAGTTACAGCCTCATCATAATGCAAATTAATATGTGCCACATGCAAAATGTAAATACATCCCCAAATGACAGCAAGGACAAAGAGGCTGGTAAAAGAATCTATTAAGATAGAGTAGACAATGAATACAAAAGAAATCACCCATAAAATATTGCCAATGATCGAAAACTTAAAAACTTTATTCCAAAAAGATTCATTTCCAACATATATTTTTTTATCTGTTAGATATTCATCTTTAACGATCCAAGGCCATACAACGGGGATCAAAGACATTGACACAATAATGGACAAACAGATAAAAGAACTAAAATTTACAATAGCATAAAAAGGGAATATCACAAGGTTATAGACAAAAGTTTTAAAGCTATTCCATATTTTTATAAAAAAACTTTGCTCAGATGCTTTTTTTAAATCCGCAACCCCAAGCTCATTGAGATTCATCGTTTGGTAAACATAATCGTTAAAAAAACTATCATCCATATTATCGGGCAATTCAGACCATAATTCGATATTGCCGTCAGCCCCATAATCTGTCACAGACTGCAATTTCTTTATATAAGCTTCTTGTGTCCACTTTTTATCATTTATACCGGTTCTCGAGAGTTCCAGTTCATTTCGACCGCTGCGAAACTGTTCAAAGGCTTTCCTGAGTTCATCGATATCACTGAGTCGTTCATCTGCCTTTGGTTCGAGCATTCGCCGTAATATTTCTACAACAGGATGCGGCAAAGACTGGACCTCCGGTTCGAATATCAACCGAAAATCCTTGACCGGCATATTGGCAGGCGATACCCCCGAAAGCACATGTACAATTAATGCGCCCAAAGAATAGATATCACTCGCGGGAACGGGTGCGCCCATAAGCTGTTCGGGTGCCATATACCCAAAGGTACCGGCAACCGTCGAACCACCGCCCTGCACCTGCGGGTTGGCGACGGCACCAAAGTCTATCAGATACGCTTTATAGCCGCGTTTTTGGGGAACCAAAATGATATTCGAGGGTTTGATATCCCGATGAATGATGGGCGGATCGTGCCTTTGAAGCTGATCCAAAATAGCTAAAAGCTGCAGAACGACATCATAAAAGTCGTATACATCAAAACGCCAATTTTCATTGAGCAGCGCCTGAATGGATTTCCCCGGAATATATTCCTGCACAATATAGGCACAGGGCGGCTCATCATTCAGGCATTCGCGGGATTCATAAAACTCAGCCACACCATCGATGTGCAGTGAGGACAGCACCTCCCCTTCGCGTTTAAAGAGCGTATATTCTTTCCAGTTTTTGACCGACCCGATGTTGAGCTGTTTGACGACAACTTTTTTATGATCACTCAAACGCTCTGCGAGATAAACGCGCCCCTGGCTGCCATGCCCAATTTCCCGAACGAATTGGTAATGATCCGAGAGGGAGTGTGGCGTCGAATAACCGGAATCCGACTGAACATAGGTTCGTTGGTATGACGAAGCATTGACAGAGGATGCATAATTCATAGTATTTTAGCCAAAATGCAGAGATACCCCTTGGAACGTCTCTTTCGGCCCTATTGCCAGAAGGCAATAGGCCGAAACCATTAATCGTCCATTTTGGAAAACATATCTTTCGTGGCGCCGCAAACCGGGCAAACCCAGTCATCGGGGATGTCTTCGAACGCCGTTCCCGGGGCAATGCCGCTGTCGGGATCGCCGACGGCGGGATCATACTCATAACCACAGGGATCACATACATACTTGCTCATTGGATTCTCCTCAAAGTATTATCCTGGTGCCGGAATACCGCATTCCGGTAATTCATGATTACAGGATAATGACAGCAAACACCAATGGAAACGACACCCGTTCTGACAGTAAACCAACTTCGCAAGGATTATGACAGCAAGTCTGTGCTCAGTCCATTGGACCATACCTTTAAACAAGGGTGCTGGACTTTCATCATCGGACCGAATGGCGCGGGGAAATCGACGCTGCTCAAGCTGCTGGCCTGTCTCGAAACGCCAACAGGCGGCGAAATACGGTTAGGTGAATGCGCACTTGCCGAAATGACAGCATCCGAACGTGCACGCATGATTGCCTATGTCCCGCAAAGGCTCGAAGCGGTTCCGGCGCTTACCGTATGGGAATTTGTCTGTCAGGGCGCGTATGCATGGCTAAAGCTCGAACCGGACGAAATGCGCCAAAAGCGCGCTATGCAAGCACTTGAGGCACTTGGGCTCACCTCGTATGCCGAACGCAAGCTCGACAAACTCTCGGGCGGGGAACTGCAGCTCTGTGTATTGGCATCGGCACTCGTTCAGAATGCCAGGATTTTATTGCTCGATGAGCCGACTTCGGCGCTCGATTTAAAGCATGCCGAATTGTTTTGCCAGGCCGTCGCACAGCTTAAATCCCAGGACATCACCATCATCTCAACGACGCACGATTTGACGCAGGCCGCGCGCTATGCCGATGATTGTATTTTGTTAAAAGAAGGTGAATGCCTGTTTCACGAATCGGGCTTGCCCAATGCGGATTTGCTGGCCAACGCATACGAGATGCCCGCAGCAGAATTTGAACGGTTCTGCACGCTCGAACGCGCAGACATCCAAAAGCCGCAGTGCATACAGCAAACGACGCAGCCAGCGAAAATGCATCATTTTAATTGGGTCTGGTTAATCATCGTAACCCTGGTGATCGCATTCATCTGCCCATTTTTCGGGGCATCCTGGTCGACACCATTCGAAAACGGCGATATTTTTGTCAACCTGCGCATTCCCCGCGTGTTATGGGGCGCCATTGCAGGTGCCACGCTTTCGATGGTAGGCGGCGTCTTGCAGGCACTGTTTCATAATCCCCTTGCTACGCCTTATACTTTGGGCATTGCAAGCGGTGCCTCGCTGGGTGCCATGGCCGCAATACAAATAGGAATTGCCGCACTCTGGAGTTTGCCCATCGCAGCCTGTACCGGTGGTTTGATCTGCATGGCGGCCGTACTGATGATCGCTTCGCGCACGGGACTGCGACAGCCGATTACCTGCCTGATGGCTGGCGTGGCAGTCTCGATGTTTTGCAGTGCCGCAGGATTGATCATACAGGCTTTTGCTACGCCGCTTACAGCCCACCAGATGATGCGCTGGCAGCTCGGCGGACTCGAAATCGTCGGTTATACTTCGTTTATTTCTGTGCCCATTATTCTGGCAGGACTCATCGGCATGTATGCACTCCATAAGCCACTCAACTTAATG
>JAGACY010000076.1 GCA_017613855.1 Pseudomonadota bacterium | reverse complement strand
GGCTTTGCGGTTTCGGGATCCTGAGCCTGAGTAATGTCCACTTTTTCGGGGATTGGGGCCAAAGTTTCCTGGGGTGGTGCATCATTGCTAATGGTAGACACCAGGGCAATCACCAGCACAATTGCGGCAACAATAATCGCACCACCCACGATAAAATATAATTTGGTATTTTTTTCGGGTAGCTTCTTGATTATTCGTGTCGCGAACTGGCCAATTCTCGGATATGAATCGTAGGGTGATTTGATTTCCGATGATTTACTGATTTTTAAAGTGTTGCCGGTATTGAGTGCAAGGTCCTGCAACGCATCGGTGACTTCCCGTGCGGACTGGAAACGATCTTCGGGTTTCTTTGCGAGTAATTTTTGAATAATTGCATCAAACTGAGCGCCATTCAGGATGTGTTCTGTATCGAGATGTGGCGGGTCTGCATAGATCTGCTGATGCAAGACATTGATGATGGAATCGCTTTTGAAAGGTACAACTCCAGTCAGCATCTCATAGAGAATGATGCCGCAGGCGTATAAATCGACTCGATGATCGATTGCCTGTCCGTTGGCTTGTTCTGGTGCGATATATTCGGGAGTACCGTAAATGTAACCAGCCTGGGTTAATGATGCACCATCCTCTTTATCTGTAATGGCATTGCTGTTATCGCGGTGTGCAATACCAAAATCGAGTAGTTTAACGAAGTTGTCAGTTCCATCGCGGTTAATGAGAATGATATTGTCCGGTTTGATGTCGCGGTGAACGATGCCATGGTCATGTGCGCATTGGAGGACGCCGAGGAGCTGCTGCATAATGAAAACGGCGTCTTTGGGTGGAATGACTCCTCTGTCGTGAATGCGTTTTTTGAGCGTTTCACCTTCGAGGAATTCCATGACGAGATAAAAGTCATTATCTTCAGTGATGTCGAAATCCAGTACGGTACAGATGTTGGCATGATCGATAGCAGCAGCAGAGCTTGCTTCGCGTTTGAAGCGTTCGATCATTTCGGCACTGCCTGTAATTTCCTTATGGAGAATTTTGATCGCAACCGTTCTGTGCATGAGGGCATGTTCGGCCTTGAAAATTTCTCCCATGCCACCACCACCGATGGATTCGATTAACTGGTATTTGTCTGCGATCCAGTCTCCGGGCTGATAACTCATCATAACTCCTTGGCAAATGAAGTTTCAGAGAACCTCGAAGAAATGCGGCAGGATACTAACAAAATATCGATCAAATTGTAAAGCCTGTTAGATGGGGGCTGATGATGAAAAATAACAGATGCGCAGGCGTATTGCGCGCAGCGGCAATAGCCAGCGCTCGCCGGCCGTATTGCGAAGCAAAAGGCCGGCTAAAAATCAGCATTTAAACACAGGCTGTGTGTGTAGAATTGGAGGTCTTTCCGGATGGGCATTTGGTACATGATCCGCCGGCGGAAGAAATGTAGCCGTCAGGACAGACTGTGCATTGTGTGTGTGCATCATTCGAGGTCGTTCCTGCAGCGCATTTGGTACACTGGCCACCAGAGGAAGAAATTTGTCCTGCAGGACAGGTTTTACAGGTGCCGCCAGCGGATGAAGACTGTCCAGCCGGGCATTTGGTGCATGCGCCACCGGAGACAGAGGATTGACCCGCTGGGCAGTTGACGCAGGACGTGTGGGCGGCGTTGGAGGTTTTGCCGGCCGCACATTTGGAGCAGGCAGAGGCTTTTGCAGCCGAAATCTGTCCTTCTGGGCAGACGACACATTGGGTATGGTTACTGCTTGAATAAGTACCGGCCCAGCAGTCAGTGCACAGTCCACCTGAAGAAGAAATCTGGCCAGCGGCACATGCGCTGCAGGTTCCTCCGGCAGATGAAGATTGACCCGCCGGGCAGTTGGTGCATGCCGTATGATTCGAGTTGGAAGTACTACCTGCGGGGCAGTTTGTACAGAGTCCGCCGGCCGTCGAGATCTTGCCATTGGCACATGCGGCACAGGCTCCGCCAGAGGAAGAAGATTGTCCTGCAGGGCAGTTGGCGCAGGCTCCGCCAGCAGAAGAGGATTGTCCTGCCGGGCAGTTGACGCAGGCTGTATGGGCGGCATTGGAGGTCTTGCCGGCTGCACATTTGGTGCAGGCAGAGGCTTTTGCGGCCGAGTATTGTCCTTCGGGGCAGACGACACATTGGGTATGTCCACTATTGGAATAGGTGCCCGCAGCGCAATCGATACAAGCACCACCTGAGGCAGAGATGGTGCCATTGGCACATGCGGTGCATTTTCCGCCTGCTGTGGAGGATTGACCCGCCGGACAGTTGGTGCATGCGCCGCCTTCTACAGAAGTCTGGCCAGCCAGGCAATTGACGCAGGCGGTGTGAGCGGCATTGGAGGTCTTGCCGGCTGCACATTTGGTACAGGCAGAAGCTTTCGCAGCCGAAGTTTGTCCTTCGGGGCAGACGACACATTGGGTGCGTGCACTGTTTGAGTAGGTGCCGGCTGTACAATCCGTGCAGAGTCCGCCAGCAGAAGATATGGTGCCGGCGGGACATGCTGTGCATTTCCCACCTGCTGAAGAGGATTGTCCTGCGGGGCAGTTCTCGCACGCAGTATGACTACTGTTGGATGCCGTTCCTGCGGGGCAGTTGATACAAAGACCGCCTGCCGTGGATATTTTCCCGTCCGGACAAGGTGCGCACTGATCGCCCTCTGAAGAAGTCTGGCCTGCCGGGCACTTGGAGCATTTGCCACCGGCGACAGAAGTTTGCCCTGCCGGACATTTCTCACATCCCGTATGGTTGACATTGGATGTTTGTCCTGCTGCACATGGCGTACATGAAGAGGCACCCGGGCCTGAATAGTACCCTGCCTGACAGCCGATGCATTCTGTATGATCGGAATTGGCATAGGTACCCTCGGGACAAGTACTGCAGAGCCCGCCTCTTGTTGATATCTGCCCATTTGAACAAGGCTTGCACTGACCTCCATTTTGAGAGGATGTACCTGCCGGACAAGGAATACATTCGGTGTGATTATCGTTGGCATAGGTGCCATTGGGACATATTGTACACTGTCCACCTGAAATTGAGATATGTCCTTCGGGGCAAGCGTAACAAGATCCGCCCTCATCGGATGTAAATCCTGCTTCACATGGCACACAGGAAGAATGATCTTCTTTCGGGGATGTTCCTGCCGGGCAAGTTTTACAGATGTTACCCGGAAAAGAATACTGGCCTTCGGGGCAGGTGATACATTCGGAATGATCCTCATTGGGCATGGTACCTGCTTCACATGTGAAGCAAATACTGGTGTATTCTCTTTCCAATTCGTCAAGCTCAGTCCTGGAAATGACGCCTTCGGTGGAAAGATAGTCTATCTCACATCCGTTGGATTTGGATTTGTCCAAATCGCAGTAATTGGGTTTACAGAGGTCGCAATCCGAAAGATTGAGCTCTTCAAAGTTCAGGCATTTATCGTTGCAGTTAAAGAATCCCTGGTTCTGATCACAAGTGAGTATGCATTGCCCTTCGATGCAGATTTTTCCGGTTTCGCATTGTACACCGGCATAATCCTCACTATTGCTGTCATCTGTGACATTGCATTGCCCTCTGGCACCGCAGCGAAGGTTGTCATTCAAGCCAGAAACCTCACATCCGTTTTTTATGTTTTTGTCACAATTTGCATAATTCTCGGCGCATTTAAAGACTGGCTCGCAGGTTTGAATATGATTTGTCGTATAATCGATACAAAAATCAGTACATAGCTGTGTATTATTGGTACACGATATTTTGCATTCGCCATTTTCACAGTGCTCGCCGGCATTGCATACCCGACCGCATCTGCCGCAATTGTTGATGTCACTGCTGATCAACGTTTCACAGCCGTCTTCGATAATGAAGTTGCAGTCTTCGTATTTTTCCTCTTCACCGGTGAGTGGATCTGTTTTGGTTGAACATTTTATGGTTCTGCCATCGGAATTATCACATTTGTCGATGTTGAGTAAGTCGAAGTTCATGCATTCTGTGTAGCAGAATTGTTCATTATTCCTGCATGGCTGACATTCGTATTCAAAATGAACATCATCGATTGAAATTTTTGTGCACAGCGGGGATGCCTTGGGGCACATGCTGAAGTCAAATGCATCATCAAAACAGTATTCCTTGCCAGGACAGCTGAAACTGTCTCCATCCGAACAATCCGCCTTTACACAGCGGTTTTCGGGAGTTACCTGTAACCCGTTGGACAATATAATGCGATTGAGAGTGCCTTCTTCATTTGCCGGTGGGCAAAGTGTAATCTCGCCCTTTTGAACATAGTTGTCGAATGTACTGTTTTCCCATTCACAACTTGACAGGGATAAGTTGGCGAGTATGGTAATAGTCATGCATGAGAGGAGCGAATAAAAGGCATGAGAATGGCTGCGTTTCATACTGATACCAGGGTGATTGGTGATTCACTCATGGGGTGTCGGCAAGTGTCAGTCGAGCCCCCAGCATTTTGATTATAGCACTGAGATAGTCATTTTTCATATTTTCAATGGAGAATTGTTTTTTTGAACGGCATCAACAATTCAGGCAGTTGATTATTGTTTTCCGAAATAATGAAAAAGTATTATTAAACGCTCGTTGTTGAGGTGGTCTGGCAAAACCAAAACAACGCTCCGTGATTTGTTTCGGGGGATAAACACGTCGTCGTAGTTTATGCCGAAGAGATGGAGAATGATTAATCCTGCGAGATTTGCGCAAGAAGGTTCAATGCCATTGCGGATATCAAGTCAAGCGTGGTGCATGCGTCAAGTGTATAGCCTATGAAAGCCATTGTATTCGTTTCGACCGTCAATAATCCCGAAGAAAAGATCACCCTGCAGGACAATGGTTTTGCGGCAGACCGTGACAATGAAATTCCCAATGATTTTGATTTGATCGCGGCAGAAGCAGCCGTCCGTCTCAAGGAGCAGGGCCTTTTGGACGAAGTGGTCGTCTTTTCTCTGGGGCCATCGCAGTCTGCGGTGCAAAAAGTTCTGGCTATGGGTGCCGATCGGGCTGTTTATGGGCAATGTGATAACGTCGATTTGACTTCAGAAATCGTCGTCGAAACGGCACTTTCGGCCATTGAGCCGACCGAAGACACGATATGGATGGCAGGAAAACTCGGCGTCAATTTCGAGAGTCACCATGTTCCCCAGTTATTGGCTGATCGGCTGGGATGCCCTTGTATCAGCTCGGCCTATCGCATCGAAAAGAAAGGCGAAAAATGGCTGATCACATGCGAAGACGACCGTGGCATTCCGGTATTCGAAGTTGCCCCCCCCTTTGTCGTGACATCAGAACTGAGGCTGGCTGAGCCACGGTTTCCAAGTTTGCCCAACATCATCAAGGCCAAAAAGAAACCCGTCGAAACAGTAGAGATCCGGATCTCGCACGGTACGGCATTCAAAACAGCATCACTCGAAATGGCAGCAGATGCGCACCGCGATTGTCAAATGATTTCGATAGACGAATTCGTGCAGCATTTAAAGGAATCCTAACAATGAACCAATTGATATGGCTGGCCTTTGAGGATTCGGCACTCAGTGAGGGGCGGATTCGGCAGATACAATCACTTGCTCGACTCATGCATGCAGAAATCGTCGTGATTTCGGACAGCTTGTACATCGCAGAACATGATTTCCCGGATATGCGCGTCGTCATTCAGGATGATATCATTTCGACTCTGATGCACCCAGCGCATGCCTGCTTGAAATTGTCAGAGCTTTTTATTGAGTATTCCATCTGTGCCGTGTTGGCACCGCACAATACGCGATGGATTCGCATTCTTTCGATGTTGTCGGCTACGGCTCACATGCCTTTTATTGCTGGCATGAATACGCGCTGTTTGCCTGAATGTGCCCGTACAATTTGTGCAGGCTGTGTGACCGAAAAACTGCAGACTCCCGAAGTCCCCTTTGTCGCCACGCTGATGCTGGATTGTCCCCGGGAAACATCATCTGCCTGGCCCATCGAGGGACATCCGTTTTCAATCGATGAGCTTGTCTGCGAGGATAAACTGATTTTTTATCCTGTGCCGATGGTGTCTTTCGAGCCGTTTATCACGGATACGGTCAACCTGGATACCGCGCGTATGGTTTTTGCCGGTGGCCGCGGCCTCGGGTCTAAAGAAAATTTCGAAAGACTTGCGCAATGCGCCGAAAAATATGGGGCAGGGCTGGCCGCTTCGCGTCTTGCGGTCGATCTCGGGTGGTGCCGCAATGACCTCCAGGTGGGGCAGACCGGTCGTACCATTGCCCCCGATATCTACATTACCTTTGGCATTTCGGGGGCTATTCAGCATCTGGCAGGTATCAGAAATGCCAAAACTATTATTGCCATCAATAATGACAAGGATGCACCGATCTTTCATTATGCCAACTATGGTGTGGTGGCCGACGTCAATCGGGTTTTGGATCGCATCTTATAGGCGGTGTCCCTATGCACAGGGAATTCCTTTTGTTTGAACAGGAGATTTGACAAAATGAAATCACATTCCGTGAAGAAACTCGCATTTTATGTTTCATTGTGTGTATGTCTTGTGGCCTTGCCTGAATGCTCCAAAAAAGATGCATCACTCAATGTCAATGCAGCCACAGATAATGGAATTGCCTGTCAGGATGGTGAGGCATGTCCAAATGGCGAAGATGCGCAAACGACAAATACACAGAATAAGCAGAGAATGCCGGCAGTCGAAGATGGGGCAGCATGCACATCCCATACAATGTGCCGCCCGGGGTCGGCTTGTGTGCGGGATATATGTGTCAATGTCGATCAAATAAGCTGCAGCAATGATCTGGACTGTCCCGAATTTGACAAATGTTACAACGGAAAATGTGCGGCTTGTGCAAATGATCAAAACTGCTCCGAAGGATTTGCATGCAACGGCAATGGCGTTTGTGTACCTAAGAATCCTGTTGTGGAACACTGTAATGCATCATCAGACTGCGACAATGGTTCGGTATGTCTCAATGGCGTTTGCAGTGCATTTTGTACAAATAGCATGGGCGATTGCGGTATGCATGGGGCATGTATCTCTTTAACCAATATGATCGTCGGGATTTGTATCGATGGGGATGATTCAAATTTCGGGGCTTCATGTAGTGAAGATTCATGTTCATTTTACTGCGATGATAGTGAGATATTTCTGAATGGAGCATGTGTCGAAGCCAAATGCAAGAGCGACGATCAATGCGGTGAGAATAAGTATTGTTCAGATGGCATTTGCAAAGAGAAGGAATGCAACACCAATGAAGATTGCTCACAAGGCAAATGTCAGCATTTCGTTTGTCGTTGTGATTCTGATTCTGAATGCGGAGAGAATCGATTTTGCGATGACGGAAAATGCCGGGATTATGAATGCAGTGATAACAATGGATGCTTTAGTGATGAAATCTGCCATGAGCACAAATGCGTTGGGTGTGTTTCGGATAATGACTGCAAAGAAGAGGGTCAACACTGTTTGAAGTATATTCACGCAACTGGAAAGAGTTGCGGCGATGGATGTACATTCAGTGGCATTGAAGAGAAGAACGAAACAAAATGTTTGGAATGTACGCAGGACAGCCATTGCCCTGCCTCAAAACCATACTGTGATTTGTTCGATAATGCCTGTGTCGAGTGCTTCAAAAATGGCGATTGCAAGGATGGGTATTCGTGCAAATCCGGGAAGTGCGAAGAAATGAGCGATGAGCAAAAGGAAAAGGCGGCAAAGAAAAAAGCCGAGTCGTGTTCCTCCAGTGCCGATTGCGGCGATGGGTATTTTTGCTCTTACGAAAAGAAATGCGAGGCTGTCGCTAAGAAATGTACATCAGACACGGACTGCGGCAACGACGTCAAATGTAATCACTATGGCTATTGCACTGCGGAACCGAAGACTTTCTGGGGATTTAAGCTGGCTGAAGTTTGTGCCACGGATGACGATTGTGCACGTATCGGCGGCAGTAAATGTCTGCCCAATGTGAGAAATGTGTATGATCCAAATAAACAGGATTACGTTCAGGGACGTATCTGCGGTTATTCATGTTCAAAATCGGAAGACTGTGAATCGGGCAAATCGTGTATCATGGGACAGTGCATGGCGGATATCGAGCGTCATTACTGTACTTCTTCGAGTGATTGCCCTGACGGATTGTCCTGCAACACTTTCTATCACGAATGTACGACCGGCAAATCTGTTGAATTGTCTCTCGATTTGGATGCTATTAAAGAGATTATGAGCAATTCGATAACGGTAGCCGACGTTAGCAAAGTATTTGTCAAGTGCATGAGCAATTCGGACTGCCCGGACAATCTCGTATGTCTGGCAAGTCACCAGTGCGGATGCCTTTCAAATGCACAGTGCGGTGCAAATCAAATGTGCAACTCCAAATTATCTTGCGAATGTATATCGGATGACGGCTGTGCTCAGGGATTTATATGCCGAACCCCGGGACGGCATTCCTTCAGTTCAAGAAAATGTGAATGCGCAAGTGATGACGCATGCGGACCTGACAAACTATGCAACTTCGATGGCAGCTGTGTCGATGGCAATAACAGTGAAGTACTTTATGCCCATGGTGTAGATTATCACTTTGGATATATTCATCAGGCAAATCCCGATAAGGCCATTTCATTCTATCAAAAGGCCGAACAGGCTGGAAATCCGCTTGCCTCTATTCAGCTTGGTCTGATTGAACTCGATAAAAACAAAAAATCCAAAGATGCAGTCGCCAGGATAAAGAAAGCTCTTGCTCAAATTGATGAAGCTGAAAAAAACAAGAAACAATCGGGTAAAAAGAACTCAGATGGACCTTTTTCGATGATATGGGCCATGCTTGCCAATTATGGCAATGATCTTCAGTATCTTAAAGCAGTTCTCATGATTCGTGGCATCGGCATGGACAAAAATGTCGACGAAGGTTTAAAGATACTGTCAGAACAGGCAAACCAGATGGATGTTCTGTCCCGATATGAACTTGTCAGCCAGTATCTGTCCGGTAAAAATGTTACCAAGGATGTAAAAAAAGCCTCACAAATCCTTCATGAGATGAGTGGCTATCGCGTTTCGCCTGATTCTGCCTATGGGTTTTATCAGCTCGCACGCCTGGTCGCTCAGAATCCTGAGTTGTTCGATAATCTGTCCGAGGCACGGACTTTTATCCTCGATGCTCTGAAAAATGCAGCCAAAGCAGGCAGTCTTGAAGCCGAATATCAGTTGTCTGCATTCTTTGGAGTCAACGATATCAGCGACTGGGAATTGGAAAGAAGTGAGGAAGATCTTCTGAACCATGCCGCTAAAAATGGCCATACCCTTGCCGCAAAGCGGATTGAAACGATGCAACAGTGCGCTCAGGCCGGGAATGGCGATGTATCGAAGAATGAGCTTGAAAAACTCGTCCAGAAGGGCTGTGCCAATGCTTGTGACAGACTTCGAAAGCAATACAAAGAGGGAGAGACTTGTGCAAAAGCACTCTCTAAGAACGGTTTAATGGCTGGTGATTATATTCAGATGTTGATTCGGGACAATGACTAGGGCGTTTGTCTGGCTTGTGTGTTCGCGCGCCTATGCGTTGCATACGGCGCGCATGGTGCCGGGCTATTTTGCTTAGACGGGCTGACAGCCCGTCTTCACAAAATACGCCCGGCATTTTTGTTATTATTGATTGATATTGCCTATCAGGGTGTCATATTGATATACATTTCCGGATTGCGTGACGATAAAATGAGCAGATACCTTCATCTTTGAACCGTCCTGATCATGGCCCACATAGATATGATAAGCCACCTCGCCATCGCGATCTGTCAGCTCATCAAACAGAATTACCCATTGCTTCGGGACAGACGCGGTTATACCGGATATATATTGTTTTGAAACAAAGCTGGCAGCCGATTCGAACAAAGAACAATCAAAGTCATCAAAAGCATTTTCGGAAGGTATACTCTCTTCCAAATACCGTGTAAGCATGAGTGAATAGGAATAATTGGAGTTTCCTGAAAATTGCTGGCAGTTTTGACCTGAGTTGTACTCCACAGAAAACAGATATTCGAGTGCTGACGATGCATTTGTATTATCGGATAACGTGCCGGCGAGGATGGTTTTGTATGTATATGAATATATCTTTCTGTCCTGGGCAACAGCGATTTTGGTATGAGGGACAAATTTTTGTCTGCTCCATCCCGGATCGATGACTGTTCCGATAGAAAAGTCATAAGCATCGACCCCGTGAATTTGAACAACGCTATCCAGCTGGATATCGAATTTCTTTGGAACAGAACTGCCGGCAACGAGTGTGTACTCGAGAAAACCTGTATCCAGAGACTGCATTTGTGTTGGCTGCAATGCACCATCGAGATTGCGGGCTGCTTCTATCGCTGCATAGGCTGCAATGGTGACAGGAATCACACCTTTTTTGAATGTGGTCGAATGGACTCGCAGTTGATAATCCGGATATTGATAAACAGATGGTTCGGGGACATTGGAATATTTGGGGCGTGTCACATCTTCACAGACGGGCGCGGTTAGATTTTCTGGCATGGTTGCAATCTGGACAGGCTGTGCTTCGTACAGATAGACATTTTGTTCACTGTCGACGGCAGTCCTGAAAAGATAGAAGCGGGAATCATTGGCTTTGATGCCCACTGAAAACTCAAGTGCATCCTTTTGGTCGATTTGCGATTTGCCATCCAATTGAATGAAATAATTCTCCGCTTTGGGAATGAGCGGATTGGAGGTGTGGAATTTGGGAACGAGAACGGTATGAATATAACTGGTGATTTCGTTCAGGTTGAAATTATCATCGACGATTTCCATAGAATTCTCTCCCCAACTGTTACCAGGGCTAATGAACTCCATTTCCAGAATATCTTCGTTTGTTTTGGAACGATTGATAAGTCTGCTCGCCATTTCGTTTTCTTCGTCACTCCATTCGATGGCAGCATCCGAAAGATAAACCTCGTCCTCGTCATCCAGTCTGAAAACTTTCGCAGGTTCCTGCGTATCACTGTTTCCGTCGGATCTCCGTGCATTTGTAATACCATAGCGTGTCCAGGTCTGGTTCGAAGTGGCCGAAAATATAAACAATTGATGGTCATTTTGAATTGTCGTGCCTTCGTAAATCAGCTCACTCGGCTTTGGAGACATTTTGGGGGAAATAGTCTCATAAACGGCTTTGGCTTTGTAGACGAGAGCCGCATCGATATAGGATTCATCGACAGGTACCACAAGATTGAACTGCCCGAAATGATAGCGGTAGTATAATTGCGGCAACGTCAGAAGAAGCGTGCTTTCTGAAGAGGCATCAGATACTGCGTCATTTGTGGCAGATTCTGTTTTTTTATTGGCAGTGCTGCACCCCATGGCGAGTGAGGCTGCAAGCGCAAGAATGAAAAAGTATTTGGCTTGGGTATACATCTTGGTATCTCGCGGGTGATATGAACAAAAAAGGTATGAGTCAGTTTGAAGCGAAGTCAGTGGGGGGAGCGGCGTATCTCACCCATCCCTCTATGGACTCCGGCATCGTGAATGTCAGGAGCAGCATTTCTGCGTGGGATGGGGGAGATAGCCGCGCGGGGGGCCACCGCCCCCCGTCAGAATCAATCAGTATCGAGGCTCGGGTGCATCCTCTGGGATTGTACCGACGAGTTCCAGTTTGCCGTCTGTGACTCTGTATATCTTTCTATCCTGAGTGACAGCTGCTTTAAAATACGTTTGGGCAAGGTGGTATTTGCCCTGGCCAATGTCAAACTCGTAGGCGTCGACACCTTCGATTTGCGTCGTTCCGGTGGGGACTGCGCGCCATGGGTTGTTGTCTTGTTTACCTGTATAAGTTTTGGCCATCGTTTCAAAAATCCAGTGGGCGGCTAATCTTAGCGAAACATAGTCTCCTTCTGGGATATTATTCTTTTTGGTGTTGAGGGTACCGATGCCGCATTCATTCTCATCCCAATGCGTTCGCTCACGGATGCTGTCAGGGGTGTTATCGAGCGGAGGTGCGGTGACTTTTGCTGGCACTGTGCCCACTTGCTGAAGTTCTTCTGCAGCATGATAGAGTTTATGTGCCGTAGATGCTGCCACGTTGAAAGAGTATTTGTCATTGCCGTAAGAAATGCGAAGCTTCCAGGCTTTGGCCCCCTCTATTTCGGTTATGCCACGGTATTCAATCGTCCAGTTGCCGTCATTATGGTCATGCAGGTAAGCGGCTTCGACTTCGGCAGCAGCCTGTGGGAGTGTGTAACCGTCGCATTCGGGCATGGACGACGGCTCGATGAGTGTAAACAATGGATAATTGAATGATACAGTCGTTACACGGCCAACCGAAAAACCGGAAAACTCGGTGGGACCAACCTCGGGAGCCGTTTGGACAGCCATATCCTTTATATATTTGTAAACCATTTGGGGACGGTAGACCTTGCGATCTTTCGAAACTGCAAGTGTGACTTTGTTCTGGAATTTATGCCAGGTATCGATGTATCCGATGTTAAAGAACATGGCTTCATTATGGATGTCTTTGGCTGTGCCTTTGCCTAAAAGCCGCATGACCCAATAATTGTTCGGATACATTTTTAACGAAGGAATGATTTCGCTGTTGATGTAGATGGCTGCATCCTGGCCGGACAGATTCTTGAATTTCGGGGGATTCTGGCGTGACCTGACAAAATCAAAGTCTGTATATTCGGTGGTTTCAAGTTTGTCTCCGTTCCTTTCTGAATCTGCGTCCTCATTCGTTTGATTCTGAGAGGAATCCAATTTGGGGATTTCGAAATACGTGGCCGGGTATATCGTCTTTAATTCATCGACATCCTGTTTAGGTGCAGGATAGACGGGCGTTGTATTCTCTTCAACATGGTTTTCTTTATCCGCTTCGTGTTTGGAATCGTCAACAGGAACCCCCGCAAACATATCCTCCAAACGGTTCTGAAGTGCTTTGAGATTGTCATCTTCTTTGGCGGAATCACTGGACTTGGCAGTGGGAAGCGTGTCGACATAGACAGGGGCATCGCCATCATAACGATAGACTTTGCCATTTTCATCGACGGCAGCCCGGAAATAAATCGGGTAATCTCCCGAAGTGCCTTGTCCAACCGTAAACTCATGCGTTTGCGCGCCTTTAATTTCGCCATGATCCATTTCCGTCACATACCATGGGTTGATGTTGCGTTCTCCATGATAGAAGCGGTAGAGGTGATCCATAATAAAGTTGGCTGATTTGGCGGATGATGGCGCATCTTTGCCCAGTTTCTTTTTAAAATTCATGCCGACATAGTTGTCTTTGCAGAAACGGCTGCTGCCATTCTCGCTCTGTGCTGATGCATAATCGTATATCAGATCATCGTCCAGACCATGTTTGGCAGCCTTTTTAATATCCTGCGGAACCATGGCAAAAAATGAGACGGATGGTTTTAAGAGGTAGAATGTCCCATCTTCATCGACTTCTATTTCATAAGAAATCTTTTCATTCAATGTCTCGAGATTAACCTGGCCGATGGCAAAGCGATGGCGCGTTTTTCCATTCTCTTCGATCTTGCCTCGGTAAAGAATGAGCCGTTCAAATGACTTTGAGACAGTGGCAGGACTGTTTGCAACGGCTAGCTTCAGTTGGGTATTTCTCGCCGTAATCGTCTGAATCACCGTCAATGACTCGCCTTTGTAGTTTTTAATCCACTGATTGAGATTTTCTGCGGCATTGCGGATCCAGTCGAGAGCAATATCATCGGCTTTGTCTTTTATTTTAAGGCGATATTCAGGATAACCGGTGTATTTGATCATTTCTTCGAGGGCATGCAGAGCGATTGTGCCGAGAAACCCGTCCGGCGATTTCTTTTTGTATTTCTGCAGTGCTTTGGCAATCTTGGGATCGGGTGGCAGCGGTTCGGGAAGTTCCATTTGTTTCAGCGTACCGATTTGATCTGGGATGAGCTCGTAAAGATATGCCTTTCGATTGGCCGTGATTGCCATACGGAATGAGACTGGGGTTTTGGTATCATTCATAAATGAAAATTGATCGTCACTTTTGGGCAGCCATTGATGAAACACCGAAAAATCATAGGCTTTCTGGCCTTCGATCTGGGCCGTTCCGTCCAGAACTATTGACCATGGTTCGCACCCGGACTGTTCAGACAGTTCCGGAATGGCCTGATGTGCAACATAGGTCGCCGCTTCTTCACGTGTGAGTCCTTCGATTTCCTCTGATTGTTCGGGGAAAATAAACGCAAAATCGACATATTCATCTGTGCTTTGTTTCATTTGGGCAGGAACTTCCCCGGGCTCCTTACCGCCTTTTACGATGCGTCCGATATAATTTTCATTCTCATCGAATACTTTTGCCCAACTGGTTACATAATACGTAGATCGTTTGTCACCTACAGTTGCATCGAATTCAAAAGCCGAACTGTTATCTACACTCACATTGCCATTCAGCAGCATGACGATGCCGCGCCCGTCGATGTGTTCTTTTTCTTTAATCAGTTTGACAAGCTCTCCTGCGGCGTAAGAGGCTGACATCCCGTTTATTTCGGAAACATCATCGTCTTTCATGATAAAATCGAAATCGGTATAGCTATACATGGGCAAGACGGTGCCAGTGACCAAAACATGCTTTGGGATATCCGATATTTCCCCGGCATGATCAGGGACAGACACATCTGCAGCCGTCTGTGTCGG
>JAGACY010000013.1 GCA_017613855.1 Pseudomonadota bacterium | reverse complement strand
GGTCGATTTATCGACTTCGTTCATGGCTGCATAGAGTTTGGTATCCATCTGGACATCGGTCAGGACATGGGCAGCTCGGGTCTGGCAATTTTCGGCTTCGGTACGGACGCTTTCTTCGGGGTGGGTATTGGCCATGAGTTCGGTGACGCCCAGAATGCGTTCGAAAGCAATATCCATTTCGTTGAAGCGTTCGAGTGTATTTTCCTGGGTGTGCTTGCCCGTGATGGCCGTGATTTCCCCGCGCAGGCGCTCGATGTGACCGAGATTGATGTCGCAGACTTTTTTGGCGTCTTCGGCTGTATTAAAGATGACGGGCAGATCGAGCTTTTCGATGCTGTAGACGTGGGCTGCTTTGGGAACTTCGACGGGAGCTTCCTGCTTTTGGGCACAGCCCGAAATGCCAGCGATAGAAGCACTCATTGCAATGATGATTGACCAGTTTTTCATTTTTTCTCCATTTTTGTTTTTATTATTTGTGTGGGGGAAAACCTTTTTTTGTGCCAAAAGACTCAAAGACCCACGCATTCCGATCCGGGGGTTACGCTTCGCTTACCCCCGGCTATTTGCTACGAATGTGACGCCCCTCCGGGGCGTATCTGATTGTGTTATTGTATTTAATTCCGAATTCCGAATTCCGAATTCCGAATTTCAAATTCTTCTTAATTCATCGCGATTAAAATTGCGAACCTATAATGCGAATATATATCATTCCTCCAGCCATTGTTTAAATGCCTCAAAATTATAATCGTACCCAAGAAAATTTTTGACCATATCTTTGGCATCGAGTGTTGCGCCGACAGATAAGATCTTATCTCGATATTGATGTGCCGTTTCGATATCGAGATATCCCTTTTTCTTGAATGGGAGTGCCAGTTCCTTGACGAGGGCAAGTGACCACAAATAAGTATAAAAAGCCGAATTGTAGCTAACCAGGTAGTGAAACGAAGCGAAAGTATAATTATTTTCAAATTGTTTATAAGGGGAAGTACGTGCCAATACATCCTTTTGTATTTTGAGAAGATCGAAATTTTCGGGATTACCCTTATGATATTCGTAGGCCAGAGATGCATAGGAGACTCGGTGCATACTTGTGAATCCCTTGCCAACGTCGGCCGATTGTTTCATTTTTTCGACGAGATCCTTCGGGATTACTTCGCCAGCTTCGTTGGTTGCAAATCGTTTAAGGACATCGTAATCCCATGTCCATTCTTCGAAAAGCTGTGACGGGACTTCGCCGAAGTCCATTTCGCCAAGACCGGATTGTCTGCTCCAGTGATGACGGCCCGCAAAAATGTAGTTCATAAGGTGGCCGAATTCATGGAAGAAGGTTTCGACATTGCTATGGTCCATGAGTGCGGGGTTGCCGGGGGCAGGTTCGGGGAAGTTGGCAAAGATCGCCCCTATGGGCAATTGCAAACTTTCGACGCCATTGTATATCAAATCGGCCCATGCTCCATCTTCTTTGCCGTCACGCGGGTGCATGTCGAGGTAGATTCTGGCGATAAGCTGATCATTTTCATAAACATCGAAGGCTTCAACTTTGGGATCCCAAATGGGCAGATCGGATTGCTGAAATGAAATGCCATAAATTGTGCTGGCAACATTCAACACACCACGTTTGACTTTTTCATACGGGAAGTACTGACGCACCGACTGTGCATCGAAATCGTATTTCTGTTTTCTGAGTGCTTCCGTATAGTAATAGCGATCCCATTCATAGAAGCCGTCGGTTTCGGGATTGTCAGTTCTTTTGATTTGCATCATCGCTTCTATATCGGCATCGGAACGTGGCTTGCTGATGGTCGCGATTTTGTCGAGGAAATTTTCGATGGTTTTGGAATCTTTGACCATATTGTTGCTGGCTCTGTAAGAAGCCCAGTCATCGAATCCAATCAGCCTGGCGTATTCATAACGCAGTTTGAAGATTTGTTTTAATACCTCTTCGTTGGCGGGATAGGCTCTGGTGACAGCCAGTTTGTACAGCGCGGCGCGCGTATTTTCATCTTTAGCGTAGCCAAGAACCGGATAATAGTCGATGGAATCGGTCGAAATCGTGATCATGCCGTTTTCGTCGGCGGCATGATTATTCATGAAGTCCTCGGGAAGCCCGGCGAGTTGGTTGGCAGTAAACTGAATGGTCTTACGGTCCTGGTTAAGGTTTTTATAGAAATCATTGGACAAATATCCCAATTCAGAACCGATTTCCTCGAGTCTTTTGCGCGTGGCTTCGTCCTTATCGATCCCCAATCGTCTGTAGTTCATGAGAAGCGCATTGACATAGCGTTTGGCACGTTCGTCAAGCGTCGATAGATCGACATCCCGGACTGCTGCATAGATTTTGGGGTCCGACCATATCTCATTGAGTTTTTTATTCGCACGAATCTGACATTCTTTGAGCTCCGTGCGAATGCTCTCATCGGGATGCACCTCAACCATAAGCCCGGTAATGCCATAAATGCGATGTGCTGCAATGTCAATTTCGTTAACGCGTTCAAGCGTGTTTTCCTGGGTGTGTTTGCCATTCACCGTCGTAATTTCGCGGTGCAGTCGTTCAATGTGGCTGAGATTAAGGTCACAATAATGATTGACATCTTCGGTGGTATTGAAAACGGCCGGACGATCGAGCTTTTCGAGGCTGAATACATGCATTGCCTTGGGGGCTTCGACTGGAACTTCCTGTTTTGGGGCACAGCCCGAAATTCCTGCGATGGAAGCACTCATTGCAATGATGATTGGCCAGTTTTTCATTTTTTCTCCAGTTGTGAAGAATGTTTTTTACAAACGGATTTGTTCGCAACTTTTTTCAATTCGTAATTCGTAATTCGCAATGCGCAATTATGGATGCCAATTCATCGAAACAGCATTTATTCGTTGGATTGGCAATGCGTTGGTGATTTTGTTTTTACAAACGGATTTGTTCGCAACTAACGCTGCTCACATCTTATTTAACGCGAAGGCCGTTAGGCCTGAGCAAATCCGTTTGTAAAAACAAACTCATACTCCTTATTATTGTTAAAACATTGCGAATAAAATTGCGAAAGAATATCGAAATCGGGTAAACTTTTTGGACATTTTGGCGGCTATGGTGGCCGTATTGGAACACAATTTGAGTGGAGTTTTGCCATGACACAAGAATGGGATGCAAAGGTTGCCAATATCGATATCGATCAGCTCAATGTGCTGACGCTGCGGACGCTGGCTATGGATATGGTCCAGAAAGCGAATTCGGGTCATCCGGGGGCGCCGATGGGATGTGCAGCAATGGCGCATGTTTTGTGGAGCCGTCACATGCATCTGGCACCGCATCATATTGGCTGGAGCAACCGTGACCGCTTTGTTCTTTCGAATGGCCATGCATCGAGTTTGCTGTATGGGCTGCTCCATTTGAACGGTTATCCCGTGAGTCTTGATGATATCAAGCAATTCCGCCAGTTGGGGAGCAAAACCCCGGGACATCCCGAGAATCACATCACGGCAGGCATCGATACGACCACAGGTCCTTTGGGGCAGGGCATCGCCAATGCCGTAGGGTTTGCATTGGCCGAGAGCCATTTGGCGGCACGCTATAACAAGCCGGGCCACAAGATTGTCGATCATTATACTTATGCGATCTGCGGCGATGGCTGCCTGATGGAAGGCATCAGCTCGGAGGCCGCTTCGCTGGCTGGTCACTGGGGATTGAGCAAACTCATCGTGCTGTACGACAACAACCATATTACGATCGATGGCACGACGGATGTGAGCTTTACAGAGGATGTGCCGAAACGTTTCGAAGCCCACGGATGGAATGTGATCAAAGTCGAGGATGGTACCGACCTTGAGGCAATTGACAATGCGATTAAAGCCGCTAAATCACAGCATGAAAAGCCGACACTGATTAGCGTTCGCAATCACATTGGGTTTGGCAGTCCCCACATGCAGGATACTTCGAAAGTGCATGGTTCCCCACTGGGTGCCGAAGAAATCAAGCTCACCAAAGCGGCTTATGGATGGCCCGAAGATGCACAGTTCTTTGTGCCCGAACGCGTCGCCAGGAGCCGCGAAGAACGCGTCGCCAAACACGATGCGGCCTATGATGCCTGGAAAGCCGATTTTGAAGATTATCGCAAGGAATATCCCGAACTGGCGGCCGAATTTGAACGCCGCATGAGCGGCAAACTCCCCGAGGGCTGGGACAAAGTGCCTGCCTTCGAAGCCGGCAAACCGATGGCTACGCGTGCCGCCGGCGGCAAGGTTTTGAGTGCACTTCATGCAAATCTGCCTGAACTGATGGGCGGCAGTGCCGACCTGCACGAATCGAACAAGACCTATGTGAAAGGCTCGGGCGATTACAGCAAATCGGATCGCGCCGGACGCAATCTTTTCTTTGGTATCCGCGAGTTTGCGATGGCCTCGATCGTCAATGCAATGGCGCTCTATGGCGGATTTATCCCCTACGGTGCGACATTCCTGGTCTTTAGCGATTATATGCGCCACTGCATCCGTCTGGGTGCCCTTGAAAAAGCGCATGCCTTCTGGGTTTGGACGCACGATTCGATTGGCGTTGGCGAGGATGGTCCGACGCATCAGCCGATCGAGCATTTTGCCTCGCTGCGCGCGATTCCCGATTTCGTGTTCATTCGTCCGAACGATGCCAACGAAACGCTCGAAGCATTTAAATATGCCGTTTCGAGTGACCGTCCCGTCGGTTTGGCTTTGTCGCGCCAGAATTGCCAGACGCTCGATCGCACCGTGTATGCCTCGGCCGAAAACCTTAGGAAAGGCGCTTATACGCTCATCAGCGATGACAATCCCGAGTACATCATTCTGGCCTCGGGTTCTGAAGTCGACATCGCGATCGACTCCTATAATCAGCTCAAAGCTCAGGGCAAACGCGGCCGCGTCGTGAGCGTGCCTGCACACCGTCTCTTTATGGAACAGAGCGCCGAATATCGCGAATCGGTGCTGCCCAAATCGGTCAAAAACCGCGTAGCTGTCGAAGCCGCCTGCGAAATGAGTTGGGAAAAACTCATTGGCGATGAAGGAAAATTCATCGGCATGAGCAGCTACGGTGCGAGTGCGCCTGCGGATTTGCTGTACAAACACTTTGGCATTACGGCTGATGCGGTGGTGAAGGCGGTTTTGGGGTAAGTTTTTGTTCCCAAGGGAATGAACGCCTTGGGGCGACCACATTGGGTCGCCCCTACGTCTCGCTTGTTTATTTCTCGTGGGAAAAGCTCGCCTTGGGGTGACCACATTGGGTCGCTCCTACGTCTCGCTTGTTTATTTCTCGTGGGAAAAGCTCGCCTTGGGGTGACCACATTGGGTCGCCCCTACGTCTCGCAAAAAAAATCAAATTCCCAGGTAAAGGCGTTTTCCGAAGTTGTAGGTAATCTCAGAATCGAAAACGCGGCGCACAGTATCTTCGATATCGTATGGGAAACGGTAGTACTGAATGGTTTTGGTTTCGGTATCGTAGATGGTGCAGCATGCTCGGTTGTCGTAATCGCGGGGCTGTCCGACGGATCCCACGGTTACAAAGTATTTTTTATCGGGTTCAAAGGTAATGTTGGTGGAAGTGATATCGTTCACTTCTTCCCGCGTAATGGAAAAAGCCTTTGTTAAGTGGGAATGCCCGATAAAAGTGATGTGATCGAGTTCATCATAGTGCGGCATGAGCTGAATGGCCTGATCGATAAAGAAGATGTAATTAAACTCCTGTGGGTCGATGGGCGAGCCATGGCAGATGGTAAATCCCTCGGGATGTTTGTACATATAGGGCATTTGGCGCAGCCATTCCATATTGCCGGGTTTGAGGAGGCTTGCGTGATAGTCGAGCACATTTCTGGCAGCTTCATAATAATAGGCATAATTCATGCGGCCACAGACGGCAGCATCGTGATTTCCGAGTATGGTGAGATTGGCAAAATCGCGCACGGCATCGCAGCATTCATCCGGCTGTGGGCCATATCCGACGACATCGCCGAGGCATAAATACTCATCACAAGGGTTTTGTTCGTAAAATTCCCGAACGACTTTAAATGCATTTAAGTTGCTGTGAATATCCGAAAAAATGCCAATTTTCATGAAGACTCCTCAAAAAACTGCCACACTGGATTGAGGTTTATACCCTAAAAGAGTTGGAATGACAAAAGTTGGGAGTAAAAGCAGGCGTGCGTATGGCGAGCTATGCTCGCCATAGCACAGCCGGCGGCTTTGTATTGCGAAAGCAATAAAAGCCGCGCCAAAGAAAAAAAAATCTCAGAAAGCGACGTGTCCTATTTGCAAGAGAGTCAAATATGTGAGATGCTAAGGGTGTTTCTTTGTGCCCTAAAGGGCAACACCGGAGGATGCATGTTTTCCAAATCAATAAAAATTCTGCTTTTGTCAGCCATATTTGCTGGTATTGGTTCGAGTGCTTATGCTCAGGAAATGGAAGAGTTCAAAGCTCGCATGGCAGATGCAGCAGCAATGACCAAACAGGATCTCTCTGAGGCACTTCGTCAATATCTTGAAATTCGCGTTCAATTTTCGGGACCGGAAGTTGACTATTCGCTTGGTCGTGCCTATCAGCGCATGAATCAATGTAAAGATGCGCAGCAATACTATACTCAGGTTATGGTGAACTATAATCTGCCGGAGACGAATTCGATTTATCAGCGTGCAGTCAAGGCATTTGATGAGATATCGAATTGCGATGCATGGCAAAAGTTTTATCTGGAATGCGAAATCCCGACAGGGGGTTACGTCATGATAGATGAGGAGCGTATCGGTACGTGTTGGCAGCGTCCCTATTCGTTGGCGCCAGGCGATCATAAGTTTATGATTGTCGATGCATCAGGCAAATCAGAGACAGTGAATGTCAAAGCGGCGCTTTCGAAGCCGGATGAGCATGTCAAGCTTGCCATTCATCGTGTAGAGACGGTGGAAGTGGAGAAGCGCGTTGAGATTGAGAAGACGTATGAGATGAAAGAGAAATTCCATCCTGCTCTGTATTGGGGGTTGATGCTGGGTGGTGCAGTGCTTGTTGCGGGCGGTGGATTTTTCTCGGCTTATGCGAACCATGCGTATTCGGATGAGAAGGATTATGCGTACAAATATGCGATTTGGGGCGATGATTCGTACAAGAAGAAAGCCGATGATGCGCATGATCAGGTGAAGTTGGGCAATACCTTGATGTACACGTTTGTCGGTATTGGCGGGGCAGCAGCGATTACAGGTGCTGTGCTTGCGATAGTAAGTGCTGTGAGTGAGAAAGAGCGCGTTGAAGTGAATGATGTGAGTGCGTATGCCTCACCGCTTCAGGATGGCGTTTCATTTGGTATTCACATGAATTTCTAATGGGGACAATAGACCCCGGTGACGGCCATTTGCGTTTGCAGATGGTTTAATCATGCTTTAAAATTGGGGGCATTTTAGAGGTATTTATCGTATCATTGGGAATAAGCACGATATAGGAACGAAAATTGCAGTAGTCTGTCTCCGGTGTGTTTTGTATTCATTCGCAACCCTAAAGATAGAAGAGGAAAGGAATTATGGCATCAATCGGAAAAGTCATTAGTGATATGTTAAATGAGAGTCACGAGGGTCGTACAAATGCCTCCAGAATGCAGGGTGGTATGATTGCGAAAGTCGTCGACAACGTCGATCCAGAGGATCGCTATCGTGTGCGTGTTTCCTTCCCATGGTTGGCAGATCAATATTCACAGGGCACGACGTCGGATGGCAGTGATTCCAAGATTCAGAGCTTCTGGGCTCGTATCACCACGATGATGACAGGTAGTGATATGGGTAGCTTCTGGCTTCCTGAAGTCGATGACGAAGTTATGGTCGAATTTGAAGAAGGCGATTTTTCGCGTCCGATCATTGTGGGTGGTCTTTGGAACGGTGCCAAGAGCTCTCCGCGTAAATTGACCTATTCACCCGATCAGGTTGAAGTCGATGTTCCCAATAATGCTCAGGACGGTAAGAATGATTATCGTTTCATCCGTTCCCGCATGGGTCATACCATTGCTTTCATCGACAAAGAAGGCGAAGGCGGTGTTTCTCTGCGTTCCAATAAATCTGCAGAACTCTATATCGATGACAAAGACGGTGAAGAACGCGTCCGTTTGTATGATATGGATCAGAAACAATGGCTCGAAATCGATACCGCCAATAAGAAAATTACACTCGAAACCGATACCGGCGATATCCTGATTAAAGCTAAAGAAACCATTCGTCTCGAATGCAAAAATCTCGAAATTGAAGCCGATCAGGATATTTCTGTCAAAGCTGGCAAGAATATCGATGGCCAGTGCTCAAAACTCGATCTCAAGAGCAGCGGCACCACTGATGTAACCGCAAGTGCCAAGATGACACTCAAAGGTTCGACCATCGACCTCAATCCGTAATTCTGTTTTCTGGTTTTTCGAAGGGGCGGTTTTCGCCCCTTTTTTTATGCCAGGATAATTGGAGAAATGAACAAACGGATTTGCTCACGGTCAGGGGCTGTGTTGTACAAGTGTGGATGTTTTTTTTATAAAGTCATTTGCGCCTGCGCGGCGGGCGGTCAAGGGTGTCGCGCGACACCCTTGACAATCCCCGCGTCGGGGAACGGCGTTCGAGAGGCGCCGATGGC
>JAGACY010000075.1 GCA_017613855.1 Pseudomonadota bacterium | reverse complement strand
GGGATCTTCCATCTTGTCGATGGCGGCGTTGGCTTCAGCTTTGAAAAGTGTAGAAATACGTGAAAAAATTCCCATATCAATGTCTCCTTATGCGTTCTCTTATTTCTTCTCTTCAGCAACTTCCTCGGCCGCATCATCATCGCCATCAGCTTCTTTGCACATCTCCATCAGCATTGGATAGTGATCGTGGATGGCCATGACCAACGTTTCGACAGATGCCTGGAACTCATTGAAGTCGAGATTCTCAAGCTGGAGCGTGTCTGTAATGATGACATGGTCGCCGTCGAGACCATAGGCACCAGCCACCAGTGCTGACGCATTGAGCTCAAGCAATTTCTTGAAAAATGCTTCACGGTTGCGGGTTGGGACTTTCATAAGGCGGACACTGAACACGACCAATGGTTCAGTCACGAGAACGATGATATCATCGACTTCATCCATGTCGTCATAAAGACGATAGACGCCATCGCCCAAGTTTTCATAGGCGGTGTCTAGATCAATCAGGTACTGCTCAACATCTTCTTTTGTGCGCATTCGAAAAACCTCCAATCGAAATGGCGTGCATTTGCACGGTAAGACCGATATTTTTTATCACATAAAGGGGGGAATTGGCAATTGGCAATTAGCAGTTAGCAGTCTTGATAAAATGCGTAATGCGTAATGCGTAATGCGTAATTATTCAGGCATTCTATATTGTATCTCTAAAGGATTGGAGGAATTATAGCTTTAAAGTGACAGTTGGAGGTTGCGAATACAATTTTGCATTACGCATTAGACCGCCATTCTCTCTAATCTTTTGAGATACCCTTTAGTTTTGCAAATGAATTACGCATTACGAATTACGCATTACGAATTAGACCGCTGTCCTTTCTAAACTTTAGAGATGCTCTTTAGTTTTGCACATCCTATTGCGCCTTCATTACGAGGCAATCTTTACGATAATGCCGATAATAATGGCAAGAATGCCGAGACCACCGCAAACGACAGCACCAATGCCCTTGTTGCGGACGGCCTTTTTGCTGTCAGCAACCATTTCATCAGCGGATTTTGTCGAAATAATGACTTTGGTTTTGCCATTCTTCTGGATGCAGAGTTCACCCATTTTATCGCAGACATTGCCGACGACAGTCAGACGGCGATTGAGGCCGATGATTTCTTCCGAATATTTGATGGATTCGGGACGGCTGCGGCCGCCGCCTAAATTGTGGAGGTTAAGCGAAAGACCGCCAATTTGGATGGATGGACCGTTCATATTGGCAAAATTGTTCTCGGAGCGTTCGACGGTTTTGGTCAGACCTTCGAAGGTACCATCCATTGGATCGACCAGAATAGTGCCGGTGCCATCATCAATCGTAAAGGGTACGCTGCTTTCACCCGAATCCATGACGTCTTCGTGACGGCGTGTTCTGGTGACGGAACGCCCTTCTGAATTGGTTTCCGTATAGCGTTCGGTCCAGATGTTTTTAACGGTGTATTTATAATAGATGCAATCCTGTCCGCCCAGCGGGCTCTTGAGGGGCTGATCACATTTGGGTGTGCCCATGACGGTGACATTTTCCGAAATGGCACCATCTTCTCCGAGGTCACCTAACGAGGCTTTGGTTTCGTTGAGAATGGGAACGAGTTCACCGAGTTTTTGTTTACCGGATCCCGTAAGCTGCTCCAATTTTTTCTGATCGGAGCCGCGCATAACGAAAAACACCACACCGATGATGAGCAATATGACACCAATTACTATACCTGCCATAGTTCTATCTCCTTAAATCTCAGGTAGGATTTACATTTCTTCGACTTCTGTGCCGGCAATGCCAAGGCCACGTTCATGTTTTTTCTTTTCGATGGGCAGTTCCTCTTCGGGAACTGTTTTATGTTCAGGCACGGGGCCGGCATCTGTCGAGCAGACGGCAATTCTCAGGTTGAATGCATCCAGGAAAAGCTTGCGGAAAGCCCCGATGGGATCGATGAAACGCGATCCGTACAGCTCAATGCTCCAATACAGCGGCCGCTTTGGAGTCGGTGAAAACTCGCAGAAAAACGGCTTGTCGGACACGCGAAGCACGAGTTCTTTATAAACGGGTTCATCGCTTGTATAGCTCTTTTCGATGAATATTTCATGGGCCGACGGACCGGGTTCAAAATAAACTTCTGTCCAATTCTCGGCGATGGCTTCATCGATGGGGGCCGCAAAGCCACGAAAAGCGAGTTGTTGCACCATCGCAGCCAAAGCTGCTTTGGGCGGTTTGTAGCCCGCACGCTCACTTGTAATGACGACATCATAACGGTGGATGCGTTCATTCTCGGGTACATCCGGCTCATCCGCGACAGGGGCGGCTTCGACAGCAGGTGCATCCTGTACCGGGGCTTCTTCGGCTGCCGGTTCTGAATGCTCAGTTTCGGCTGCCACGCTGGTGACTTCGGCTTCCTGCTCTGCTTTCTTACTGCGGCGTTTCGTTTTCTTAACTTCACTCTTTTCACTGGCCATGGCTGATTCCTTATGATTTGCCTTAAGTGATGGAAAATTCCCAATACAGCGCATCTACTTTATCAAAGTTGGGTCTGTGTTAAAAGAATTTTAGCTTTCTTTGTGACTCTGATAAAGTAGTGCACACGCTTTGGCGGCTTTGCCGCCATACGCTTTGTGCGCGCCGCTATGCCTGCGGCATACGCAGCGCTTTTTTCTTTTGGGGAGCTGTCATGAAAAACTTTTCATTTCTCATTGCACTGGGCATGTCTCTGATGATTCCTGCGCATGCCATGGCTCAAAAACAGGACGAAGAAAGTTCCTTTATTATGTGTACGAGTATGGCCGGCACAGAGGGTGAAGCTCAGGCCTGTACAGACTGGATTCGGGAGGGAACTTGTCTGGCAACCTACAAATCCAGGATCTCCGAAGTCGCCAAATACATTTCGACTGCGAATTTGCAGCAGTACCGGATTGCGGCCGAAAAATCGCTCAAATCCAATTGCGAGGCCATGACTGCTGTCGAGCTCAATCTCGATATTTTGGAGAATCTTTCGGGGGATGCGGAACGCACTGCACGCTGGGAACGCATAGTCGAGTGGGGAAACAAGCTTGCACCCAACCAACGCAGGACGGTCGCGTACGATTTGAGCTGTGACAATGCATTTAAGACACTCCTGAAACGCCCCAAAATTAAGGCTTTTGTCGATAAATCCCGCGACGAAGCCTATACCTTCCTGCCCGAGATTGATGAAAAAACGACGTATTTCCTCAATCATCTCGAAGAAGCCGATCCCGGTGCCATGTCACCGCTGGCGCAGGTGGTTCTGCTGAACTATGAGATCGATCATAACCAGTATCCGGCGGCCAAAGACAGAATTTCCAAAGTTGCATTTGATAAACTACCGGCGGATGCTAAAAAATCGACACTCAACAAAATTCATGGTGTCACCATTCCGCTTTTCGGGGATGTCAAATGGGCTTCCGTGACTTGTTTTCCCGAAGCCAAAATTCAAAAGACACAGACGCTGAAAATGTTCGAAATGCTCGAGGACAGCGGTACCAATTCTCAGGTCCTGATGCATATCATCGCTCAAAAACTCTCAATTTGTGATGAAGATGGTGCTGCAAAATCACTCGCCGATGATTATGCAAAACACTATGCCAATTCGGAAGTTTCCAAATTGATGGAGAATAGTCTGGATTATGCCGACAAAACGAGAAATGACAAATGGATCCGGGCTTTGGTCAAATACCTGAGCAAAGTTCCCAATGATGCTGCCCAGACCTTTAAAACCAAGCATGGTGCCAAACTGACTCAATTGGCTCTCATTACGGCGCGCAATGATTTGGCGAACAACCGTGCCGACCAGGCAGAACAGCTGCTCGAAGGTTTGAATATTTTGGCACCGCAGACCTCTCAATATGAGATTCTGCTCGAACTGGGACGTGCCCAGAGCATGACTAAAAAAGAGACACAGGCGCGTCAGACCTGGGGAATGATCATCGATAAGGCGGGCAATGGCCAATTGACCGAAAAAGCCTATTACCTGACGATACTTTCGCTGCAGAGGGAAAAGAAAACCGCCGAAGCAGATCAGATGAAACAACAATTCTTTGATCTTATGCCGGCGAGCGCATGGCATGGACTTTTGAATAATTAGCAATTGGCAATGCGCAATGCGCAATTAAGGCATTCTCAAATAATAGCCACGCCCCGGAGGGGAATCTGTCAGTTGGCAGTTAGCAGTTAGCAGTTAGCAGTTAGCAGTTAGCAGTTAGCAGTTAGCAGTTAGGGGATTCTCAAGGTTATTCCTAAAGAATGTTGGTTCTTTTAACTTCAGAGTCGCC
>JAGACY010000074.1 GCA_017613855.1 Pseudomonadota bacterium | reverse complement strand
ACGCAAAACCACTTTTCTGACATTAACACAAGGAGAAAGCCATGAACACGCTCTATTTTGAATGCCAGATGGGGGCAGCCGGAGATATGATTGCTGCTGCTTTGCTCGAATTGCAGGATGACCCCGTTTACAGCCTCCAAAAACTGAACAGCCTCGGTCTGGATTCCGTCCGCTATGTGGCCAGACGTATGATGTCACACGGCATTTGCTGTATGCGTCTGGATGTCCTTGTCGACGGCGAAAGTGAGCATGTTGAAGATATTCATGCGGATATGCGTGTCCATCATCATTGTCATTGCCACCATCATCACGATGAAATGCCCGAACCACCGCATGAGCACTGTCATTGCCACCATCATCATGATGAGATGCCCGAACCGCCGCATGAGCACTGTCATTGCCACCATCATCACGATGAAATGCCCGAACCACCGCATGAGCACTGTCATTGCCACCATCATCACGATGAAATTCCCGAACCACCGCATGAGCACTGCCATTGCCACCATCATCACGATGAAATGCCCGAACCGCCGCATGAGCACTGCCATTGCCACCATCATCACGATGAGATGCCCGAACCGCCGCATGAGCACTGCCATTGCCACCATCATGAGCATGAACATCATCATCACCATGCACATCGCGGCATGCATGAAATTGAGGCCATTGTCAGAGGCCTGAGTGTTTCGGACAAAGTAAAACGGGATATCTTGGGAATATATCAGCTCATTGCGTATGCAGAAAGCGAGGCACACAACCGTCCTGTTGAAGAAATACATTTTCACGAAGTCGGTGCGATGGATGCCATTGCGGACATCACTGCGGCCTGTGTTTTACTGGATGATCTGCACGTCGATAAAATCATTTGTTCGCCAATCAATGTTGGATCGGGTTGGGTAAGTTGTGCCCATGGGGTTTTACCTGTTCCTGCCCCTGCGACGGCGCACATTCTGGCTGGCATTCCAATGTACCGCAGCATGGTTCCAGGTGAATTGTGCACGCCTACAGGGGCAGCCATCCTTCGGTATTTTGCTTCTGAATTCGATCAGGCGGCAATGATGTCATACGAGAAAGTGGGGTATGGCCTGGGAAGCAAAGAATTTGACTGCCTCAATTGCATCCGGGCCTATCTTGGGCACAATCCCACAAACTCAGTTTCAGAGCCTGAACTTCAGCGCGAAGCCCGTAAACTCGCTTTGTTCGAGTGCAATTTAGATGATATGACGCCCGAATATATTGGGTATGCCACAGAGCAGATCCTAAACGCCGGTGCACTCGATGTTTGGACGCAATCGATAGGCATGAAGAAAAATCGCCCGGGAATAATGCTGTGCTGCCTGTGTACGCTTGAGAAAAAGGAGGATTTGCTGCGGACAATTTTTGCACATACGACGACATTGGGCGTGCGGGAAATTGAGGTTCGGCGCCACGAATTGGATCGCCAAATCATTCACCGGGAAACGCCTTTTGGCGAGGTTCGCATCAAAAAATCCAGTGGTTTCGGTATCGTACGCGAAAAGCCTGAATTTGAGGATATTGCACGTGCTGCAGAATTATCGGGACGATCAGCTCTGGATATATTGTAAATGCAGATTTTTACGGTTGCTGCGCTGAGCCTGGCTTAGAGCCTGAAACTATGAGCTTTGAGAATATGGCTACATTTCAAGCTCAGAATTCATCAACGCTCTCATCATACCGAGCCTAAATAATGATGAGATTCAGCATTTGCAGCGATTTTTATTTGTATTTTGCATTTTGTATGCATAAAATGCTTGCCGTGCGTATTGACGTCAGGAAATAGCACGGCAAAAGTGGCGCGTATGCCCGCAGGGCATAGCGGCAACCCGCTATTCATTTAAAATGGAGGTGTATATAGATGCGGCATCAGTCAATTTGGATTTGCAGTTTGGCGCTTGTGTTGAGTGCGTATGGGTGTTCGGATGATTCGCGCGTGGCTGACCAGCCTGACCCGCAGGATGTGGAGTGCACGGATGAAAGCAGTTGTGAACCGGATGAGCCGGATGAGCCGGATGAGCCGTGTACAGGGGAGGAATGCGCTGATCCATCGTGCGACATTTGTATAGCGGGCGAAAAGAAATGCAATGGCGACGAGTTGGTCGAATGCCGTAAAAATGAAGAGAATTGCCTCGATTGGGCTGTTTTGGAAGATTGTGCGGCATCCGGGGCCAGTTGCAGAAGCGACAAGCTTGCTTGTGCCAGCTGTGAAACGTGCGATTCCGGCACAAAGAAATGCACCGATAACGGCGTGGCCGAATGCACGCCCGATGGTAATGGATGTGCTGAGTGGACGGTCGATGAAATATGCAATTCTGGTGAGCATTGCGATGAAAACGAGTTGAAATGCGTTCCCGGGTGTACGAACGTTTGCGAAGATGGCGAAACCAAGTGCGGCGATACCGAGATCTTGACCTGTCAGATGGGCGAATCGGGGTGTTACGAATGGGTTACATCGGAAACCTGCGAATTTGGTAAGATTTGTACTGGCGAAACACCACAATGTGATTATGCCTGCGGCGATGACTGTGAACCGTTTTCGATCGTAGTCTTGCCCGATACTCAGAAATACACACAAGAGAAAGACAAGAATGGCAATAAATATAATTTAAAAGGTATTTATAAAAAGCAGACCGAGTGGATTAAAAATAATCAGAAAAAATATAATATCCGCTTTGTGATGCACATGGGGGATGTCACCGACAATAATTATAAGAAACAGTTCGTTATGGCCCAGGATGCACACGATGTACTCGCTAATGCCAATATTCCCTATTCGATTTCTACAGGGAATCACGAATACAAAAAGGGCGATAGCTCAGTTAAAGTGCCCTCGCATGATCGAACGCTTTTTAGCAAATATTTTAATGATTCTTATATCAAAAATGGCCGTAAAGGTAATAAATATAAGGATACAAGCTGGTTTCATGGGTTCCATTATAAGGACAACATGTATGCGACGTTTGAGGTCGGTAACCTGAAATTTGCCGTCATTGCCCTCGAATATGCACCACGCAAAGATGTCTTGTGCTGGGCCGACAATCTGATTCAAACCGAGTTACAGGATCGCTATGTCATTGTGACGACGCATAGTTACATTGGGAAAGGCGCCACCGAGGATTATTCCGCAGGCTATACTAACAACAATAATATCAAGTATACAGATTTCGGTGCATCGGGTCTGGATGTATTTTACGAGTTGGCAGCCAGACATTCAAATGTCATCATGGTCGCCTGCGGTCACAGCCCAGGGGCGAGACATCGAAACCGACCTGGTTTTAACGGCAATATCGTAGAGGAAATGCTCGTCGATTATCAGGATGAACAACAGAAAAAATGCAAACCGTCAAATGATGTAGGCCCGGATTCCGGCAACGGGTGGCTGCGTGTGCTTACCATCGACCCCAAAAACACGAAAACTGAGGATGGCAATCTGGTGAACAACGTTTCGTCTCAGACGATAAGCGTTCTCTCGGATTACAATAAGGCAGGTAAGTTTTACTGCAAACAATACGATAGCAAGGTCGCAGAGCCCAATCATACCTATCAGTTTGCTTTCGATTTTTCGAAACCGATTCACTATCAATATAGTACCGATAACAATATTGCATTTAGTGTCCGCAATATCAACGGCACCGATACCGGCAACCAGTATTGGCCTGCGGTTGCGGTCAATCGTGCGACAGGGGCGTTCGTTGCGGTCTGGCAGGATGATCAGAACAAAAAGTCTGGCGATGATGATATTGCAGCCCGTATTTTCTGTGCCGGCGGTTGCCAGGATGTCAAACAGTTTAGGGTAAACACCACCACTGACGGACATCAGAGAAATCCCGATGTTGCGATGGACAAGGAAGGGAATTTTGTCGTGGTCTGGGATGATAACCACGGTGGCAACTATGAGATCAAAATGCGCGGGTACGATGCCAAAGGTATTGAACGGTTTGCAGCCACTACTGTTAATTCCGTCCCGACTGGAGATCAGTACTCACCAGCGATTGCCATGGCGCCGGATGGCAAATTCGTCGTCACATGGACGGATGAGTCGGAGAACAAGAATACCCCCCAGATATTTATGCGTGGGTACAATGCGGACGGCAGCGAATTGTTCTCTGCTCGTAACGTGATGTCAAGCACCGAGGGAAAAAGGACTACTTCGGACGTGGCGATGGCGGATGATGGATCGTTCGTTGTGACCTGGACGAATGACAATCAAATTGTCGCCAAGGGGTTCAATGCGGATGGCAGCGAGCGTCTCGAGCATTTTGTGGTCAGTACGAGTACCGCCAAGACGCGGACTTCTCCGGCAATTGGCATGAATGCTACGGGGAATTTCTTTATCGCATACGTCGATGAAAGCAGTGGCACGAAGTTGATTAAGGCGCGTGGGTTTGATAATACCGGTAAACAGATTTATGAGGATACCCAGGTGTCGAATAACGGCGAGGCTACAGCCAATCCTGTCGTTTGCCTGGCCGACGACAATAAAGTCGTGTTCGGTTGGACTGCCACCGCCTCAAATTCCACAGATATTAGACGCCGCGTACTCAATCCGGATATGACCTTTGTAAGTGAAGCAAAGTTAGTAAATCAATTGGCTGTCGGTCCGCAAAAGAGTCCGGCGCTTGGCTGTACTGCCGAAGGTAAGCAGGTTTTCCTGTTTGTGGATGACAACGATCAGAACGGTTATACCGAAATCTTCGGTCGTGGTTTTAATGAGTAAAAAAATCAAAAAATAATTTGACACTCCATCCCATTGCGCGTATAAGCCCGCCTCGCCAACGGGATGGATGACATTTCGGCGGCAAACTTTGAAAACAGAATAGAAGAAAGCGATAGAGAGAAATGGGCGATTGGATGCAAATGTGAGATTTGTGAATCCGATCAAAACATCAAGTGCCTTAAAATCGAGAGATTTAAGAATAGAAATCAACCCCGCCTTTTGAGGTTCAGGCTTCGAAGGAGTGGGATGGATGATTAAGCTATAAAGGGCACACGGTGGATGCCTTGGCGCTGAGAGGCGATGAAAGACGTAGTAGACTGCGATAAGCTTCGGCGAGTTGTCAAACGAACTGTGACCCGAAGATTTCTGAATGGGGAAACCCGGCAGTGCGATAAGTGCTGTCATCCTGAACTGAATTCATAGGTTCAGAGAGGCGAACGCGGAGAACTGAAACATCTAAGTAACCGCAGGAAGAGAAAAAATGATCGATTCCCTGAGTAGCGGCGAGCGAACGGGGAAGAGCCTAAACGCATGTATGTGTAAGTGTTGCAGCGTTGCTGCATGCGGGTCGTGGGATTTTCTGTCAGATGGTGCATCACATCTGGGTAACTGGCAATTCGAAGAGGAACAGGACTGGAAAGCCTGGCCAAAGTGGGTAATAGCCCCGTAGTTGTGTGAATTGCTTAATTACTACGAAGACACCCGAGTACGACGGGACACGTGGAACCCTGTTGGAATCAGCGAGGACCACCTAGCAAGGCTAAATACTCCTCATAGACCGATAGTGAACAAGTAACGTGAGGGAAATGTTAAAAGCACCCCTGCGAGGGGAGTGAAAGAGACCCTGAAACCGTGTGCCTACAAACCGTTGGAGCCATTGCCCGCAAGGGAGGGTGACAGCGTACCTTTTGCATAATGAGTCAGCGAGTTACGTTTTGTCGCAAGGTTAAGCCGTTTGAGGTGTAGCCGAAGGGAAACCGAGTCTGAACAGGGCGATT
>JAGACY010000073.1 GCA_017613855.1 Pseudomonadota bacterium | reverse complement strand
TCCGTGACCGTAGGCATCCGCCTTGACAACGCCCAGAAAACGGCAGCCTTCAGGGAGACGGCTGCGGATAGCACGGTAGTTATGACGAAGTGCGGAAAGATCAATTTCCATGGCTTTTTCATTTTATAACTCTCCCGCGCAGTTGATGATACCTCAATATAAACCGGGGCGTATCGCAGATAGCCACGGTTGCGGCGCGTATCGGGCTTTGCACGATAGCGACGCATCAATCATATCATATTCAACAAATGCAGAATATATTTTATAAATATGATACGGTAGGCGGTGCTATGCTGACGCATACGCCCCGCCGCACGCCTATTGCCTGCGGCAATACGGCGCGCTTTATCGGGAATGAAATGCACGAATTTCCGCCTCTTTACAATGGATCAGATAGATGCACGATATATGGAACCCATGGCATGGGTGCAAAAAATGCAGCGAAGGCTGCCAGCATTGTTACATGTATTTTCTCGATTCGTTGCGCGATGCGGATGGAAGCGTCATTTACCAGACTCAGAATGGGAAGGATTATCCGATACAAAAGAAGCGCAATGGCGGTTATCGGATTCAAAGCGGCGAACAAATCCGCGTGTGCATGACTTCGGATTTCTTTTTGGAGGAGGCCGATGCCTGGCGGCCCGAGGCCTGGCGCATGATGGCGATGCGGCCGGATGTCGTGTTCATTCTGGTGACCAAGCGCCCGCAGCGCGTGCTTTCGTGCCTGCCGCCGCAGTGGGGCGATGGCTGGGACAATATCTTTTTTCATGTGACATGCGAGAACCAAAAGCGCACCGATGAACGCATGCCGTTTTTGATGGACTTGCCCTTTAAACACAAGGGGGTGATGTGCGCGCCTTTTATTGGTCCCGTGACGCTTGCGCCGTGGCTTTCATCTGGTCAAGTTGAGGAAGTCATTTGTGGTGGCGAGAATTATGATGGGGCCAGGCCGTGCCACTTTGAATGGGTGCAGGCGCTGCGCGAAGAATGCGTCCAGACAAACACGCGATTCTGCTTTATGGAAACGGGGACAGTATTTGTAAAAGACGGCAAGCGCTACCATCTGCCCAACAAGCAGCTGCAAAGCCAGCAGGCCTTTAAATCGGGCATGAATTTCGAAGGCCGGCCTATCGAATTCCATTTAAAAGACCGCCTTGGTTTTCCGATTCCCGAAAGCGCTTTGTATCAAAAGCATTACCGTGCGCAGTGCGAGTCATGTGCCAGCCGGCTCATTTGCAATGGCTGCGCCGACTGCGGGGCTTGCGAAGCGTCCGGAAAGCCAGGGCAAGTACGATTGTGAGGGGGCAATGCGGAATGCGGAATTATTTAGGAATTTTCAATAGACTGAAGATTTTTGCCATAGATGGCATTTTTATTCATCATCGGTTTAGGCTGTTTGGATCGAGCAAAAAGTCGACAATGCCCATGACCAGAATACCGTAATCTGTATGCCAAGGTTTGATAACATCCTTGACGACAATGATTTTCCTGAAGTTATCATCAATATGCCTCAGAGGTCGGCTTTCCTGATTTGTTTTTTCGGACGTATCAAGGCTGAGTGCCGACTGGATGTAATACCGGCTGCTCCCTTCGTTACAGACGAAATCGACTTCTGTCTGCTGCCTCCGGCCTTTTTCACGCAGTTCAACAACCCCGATATCCACATTATATCCCCTAGTAATCAATTCGTTATATATCGCATTTTCCATGAGATGCGTTTCTTCCTGCTGTCGGAAATTCAGTCTGGCATTGCGCAGTCCCAGATCGGTGAAATAGTATTTCTGAGGTGTATTGATATATTTACGCCCCTTGACATCGTAGCGCAGGGCCTTGCGAACGATGAAAGCGTCTTCGAGGTGAGCCAGATGGCTGTTTATTGTATTGATAGACAGTTCTTTTGTGCCATTACTTTTAAAGGTGTCATATATTTTTTGAGGATTCGTCAATGAGCCGACCGAAGATGCCAGAATATTGACAAGCGAATCCAAAACGTCGGTTCGTTGAATCTGATTTCTTTCGATGATATCCACAAAGTAGGTCTGGCTAAACAATTCCTTAAGATAAACAGCCTTGTCAGAATCATTCACATAGGACTGGACAAGGGGCATGCCGCCATACGTCATGTAGTCGTTCAGACAGCTCAGGGGATGAGCGTCACGGATAGAGCAGCATTCGGCAAATGATAGCGGACTGACGTGAATCTGATCGCCACGCCCGCGAAATGCTGTGATGATATCCGATGAAAGGAACTTCGAATTGCTTCCCGTCACATACACATCCAAATTTTTTTCATAAAGCAATCCGTTCAGAATGAGCTCAAAATCATCGACCAACTGTATCTCATCAAGAAGGATATAGTGACGTGCGTTGTCTTTGACTTGCGACAATATAAAATCTTCAAACCCAGAGGGATCGTGATGGTATTGGCGATTACGCAGGCGGTCTAGTTCAATTTTGACAATATGATCATCCGGCACCCCAGTCGACAACAGATGATTCTTAAAAATAGGGTCCAGCAGGTAGGATTTACCGCAGCGTCTGATACCGGTAATCACCTTGATCTGGCCATTCCCAATGCGCTGAATTAGGCGCTTCAGGTAAATATCGCGTCTTATTTCCTGCATATCACCTCCACTGAAGATAATTACCATAAATGGCATTTTTCTTCAGTGATGTTATACGGGCATAGGAACGGAAATTCAAGACAATTTGTGTGTCAAGGCTACTGTTTAGTCCCGAAGGGGCAACAGAATTCAGCCTGGGGTGAAACGCAGCGCACGTACCCCCAGGACAAGAGCATTTCTAAGAATAACTAGCCCCGAAGGGGCGGAAGAAAGCACATTTTAGCGCTCTAAAACATTTTAACACACAGAATCTCAAAACTAGAACAGTGAATTATGCTGCGTAAACTGCACTTCACTCGTCCGAGGTCCGAAAAAGTGTGCGGATCTGCCCAATTGAGATCCGAAAAAGTGTGAGTTTTAACTTGAATGAGGTCCGAAAAAATGTCACACTCGCGATTAGACGGGGGAAACGCGAGGAAACACAATGGAAAGAGAGCGCATGGCAGATTTGGTTCGCTGGAAAACCAAACCGAACCGAAAACCGTTAATCCTCAAAGGGGCACGCCAAACAGGAAAAACCTGGTTGATGAAGGCCTTTGGGGAAGAGTATTTCGAAAAAACGGCCTACATTTCTTTTTACCAGAATGTCCGAATGCAGCGGCTGTTCGAACAGGGGTACAGCATTGCGCAGCTTATTATCAGCCTTGGGATCGAAGCAGGTATCGAAATCACCCCGGGCAATACGTTGATTGTTTTCGACGAAATTCAGGAATCACCGCATGCACTTGAGTCTTTAAAGCGATTTAGTGAAGAGGCATCGGAATATCATCTGATTGCAGCAGGGTCATTGTTGGGCGTGGCACTTCATGGCCATGTTTCTTTTCCCGTTGGCAAAGTCGATATGATATCGCTTTATCCGATGACTTATCGGGAATTCCTTGCTGCCATGGGCGAAAACGCCTTGCATGATGCGCTCAATGCAGGCGACTTCAATATTATTAATACATTTCACGACAAATATCTATTTTGGTTAAAAAACTATTATTATGTCGGCGGCATGCCCGAAGTTGTACAATATTTTAGCAAAAACAGAGATTTTAATGTCGTTCGGGAAATGCAGAACAACCTTTTGACGCAATACCGCGACGATTTTGGCAAACATATTCAATCGTCCATGCTCCCGCGCGTGCACATGGTCTGGGAATCGATTCCAATTCAATTGGCCAAGGAAAACAAAAAATTCTTTTTTGGACAAATCAAAAAGGGCGCACGTAGTGCCGACTTTGAAGAATCGATACAATGGCTGCTCGACTGTGGGCTAATTTACAAAGTACATCGCGTCAATGAACCACACATTCCTCTTTCATTCTACAAAGATTTTAGTGCATACAAATTGTTTTTGGCCGATGTCGGTTTGCTTTCGGCCATGAGCGAACTGGATGCCGGTTCTTTGCTCGAAGGCAACCACCTGTTTGTAGAATTCAAGGGCGCACTGACAGAACAATTTGTGTTGCAGCAGCTCATTTCCGATACCGAATACACACCATTCTATTTCGGCACCAAACAAGCGACTTTCGAAATGGATTTTATGATCCAAAAGGGAAAAGATATCATTCCTATCGAAGTAAAAGCCTCATCCAACCTGCGCTCCCAAAGCCTTAAAGCCTTTTGCGAAAAATATCAGCCACCGAAGGCAGTCAAATTTTCGTCATTGCCATATGTCGAACAAGCTAACATCACCAATATGCCACTGTATTCAGTGTGTTTGCTGTGAGGATGTTTAAGCCCCGAATGGGCGGCAGAATTCAGCTCCAACTAAGGCTGAATTCTATTAGCCCGTTCGAGGCTCCCCATTTACTACCGCTATTTCGTCCACTCGCAAGCTTTGCTAAAGCCCGTGAGCGAATACTGGATAATTTTAACATCCCCATTGTCCAATGGTACTGTTACCTTCATATTGGCGGATCCACGCATATTCTTTATCATGCGACGATCAGATGCAATTCTAATTTTGCCGTCCGATATTGAGCATTTGACCGATTTAGACGCCTGATTGTCAAAAGCAATATCGACTGTTTTACATTCGTTAATGGTTATTCCGGTTATCTCAAGCGATGCATCCGACGATTTGGTTCCTGTAACGGTTAAAGTGGTGTCAGAGTTATGGATTGCACAAGTGGATGAATTGTTTCCTTCCCACAATTCAGAATCAGTAGCTAACGCTGACTGTGCCTCTGCTGTTATTGATTGATCAACAGCAGATGATTTGTCTGTTGAAGGACTCCAAACCAAAAGCAAAACGATCAAACCGATCAAAATTAAAAAAATGATACAAATTATTTTAATAATTTTACCCATTTTACCCAAAAACATTCCCAAATAATTAATTTCAGACTTTGGAGTTCGATTTGTACGTTTAGTCAATTCAATCTCAGCATTATATCGATCTATAAACTT
>JAGACY010000072.1 GCA_017613855.1 Pseudomonadota bacterium | reverse complement strand
TGTGCTTCAACCCAGAGTGCTCAGCAAACCGAAACACCGACACAGCCAACTGTCGCTGCCGAACCTGCCCCAGAGCCAGCCCCGTCCGAAGCTCAGCCTGAAGCGCCCCAGATTTCTGAGGAATTGGCTTCTTTACGCCAAAGCATTGCGCAGAATGATGTCGAAAAAACAGAGCTACTGGCTCACCAAATCATCGATAAAGATGCCAAATCCCCCGAAAGCATTGAAGCCTCTCTGGCGCTGGCTCAAATTGCAATGAATCAAAATAAGTGGGATGAAGCATTGCTTTATACCAATGCTGCCCTCGAAAAAGATCCACAAAATCTCGATGTGCTCATGATTTCGTCACGCATTCTGCATGCTCAGAACAAAGACAATGAAGCACTCGATAAACTCAATCAGGCAATTGAGCATCATCCCAAATCGGCAGACCCCAAAGTACACAAATCGGCAATATTACTGAGTTTCCTCGATGTTGACCGTGCACTCGAGGCAGCCAAAGCTGCCTACGATTTGGCTCCAAATGCATGCAATGTCCTCATAGCCTATGCAGATGCGCTCTATGCCCATCATGATTTTGCAGATGCCATTTCACATTATGAAAAAGCAGATGCAAGCAAATGTGCACTCACGGAGCAATCCATTCAATACATGGCCAAACTCTATGAAGTTCATGTCCAGGATCCTCAAAAAGCTTGCGCCACTTATACGCGCCTCGTCGAAATTGCGCCGGACAATTCATATTATAAGGCTTCGCGCGACTATCAATGCAGTAGCAATTAACAGTTAGCAGTTAGCAGTTAGCAGTTAGCAGTTAGCAGTTAGCAGTTAGCAGTTAGCAGTTAGCAGTTAGCAGTTAGCAGTTAGCAGTTAGCAGTTAGCAGTTAGCAGTTAGCAGTTAGCAGTTAGTAATGGGGGTATTCTTAAGTTTATTCCTAAAAAATGAAAATTTTAGCTTCAGAGTCGCCCTTTAGTTTTGCATCCCAATTGCTCACTGCTAATTGCTCACTGCTAATTTTGTATGCGATTCACAATTAGCTTCAGATTTCACCTTTAGTTTTGCATTTCAATTGCGCATTACGCATTACGCATTACGCATTTGAAATGCCCTTCACCACTAGCTTCAGACTTCCCCTCTAGTTTTGCAAATTCAAAATGCCTCTTCTTCCCAAGGATTTACAGCGCTTCAAAATTGACGGTCCCAACGCATCACCGCAATACATCAAGAAAACCGCGAGTGTTGTGCAAATTGCCGAACAATTGCTGGATTGTTTTCGGTATTGTCCGGATGCCAGCTATGGAGATTTAAGCGAAAGTCTGGAACCCCTTTGCCTTTCCAGTCAGCGGCACAGACTCATTCGAGGGTTGATTCACATCTTGGAATCACGGCTGACTTTCGATGAGGCTTTCGATATCGATCCCGTTGTTTTGAGGGAAGAATTGTTCAAACAGGCCGCTCAAATCGATGGCAAAACTTTTTTACAGATGGGCTGGCGCGATGACATTCTCAAACGTACAGCCGAAAAATTCCATTTTTCTGACATCCAGATGGATGAGCATTTGTATTCAGATCTGAGGAATGAACGAAAGATTCAATCCTTTGAGGACCTCGAACCCGACGAGCTCATTGCCGAATACAACCTGACTTTAGCCAAATCCCTGCTTCTCTATGCAACAAAGCTGACATTTACGATTGATATTGGTACCGAGCCAGCACAAACCCTGAGAAAACTCTTTCAAACCCTGCGATTTTTTAACCTCCTGTTCGAAGCTCAGCCTATCACCGATAGTTTCTGGCAGTTTGCCATAGATGGTCCCTCATCCGTGTTGCCGCAACCTCAAAAATATGCGTCCTCGCTGGCGATGTTTTTACCGACACTCTATTTATTTTCGGCCTGGCATGCGACGGCAGAACTCGAACTCGACGGCAAGAAATGTACGTGGCAGCTCAAACCGGATGACTTTGAAGCGCCGCCAGTCCACTTGATTCAGCGTCCATCCGAGGAAGCTGAGCAACTTGAAAAACGCATTCCCGAGGTCAATCCTCTTTGGGAAATTACACACGACACTCCCATTCTGCAGATTGGCCCACAAAATGTCTGGATTCCCGATTTTTCACTCAGAAACAAAAGTACCGGAATTACGGCCCATGTCGAAGTGATTGGCCTTTGGCGTGCAGATTACCTCAACCGGCGTCTTAAAAATCTGCACAATTCACCGGGAAATCTCATTCTCGTACTGAGTGACAAATTAAAGATGGACAAACAAAAGCTTTCGGATTTGCCCATTGAAATGGTTTTCTTTAAGCGCACCCCTCGCCCGCAGGATGTCATTGCTGCAGCCATGAAATGCGGGAAATGTTAACCATGAGGGAGCTGAGCAGAACCCATGAAGGATAGACTCATCCTCATGGTCCAAGATCTAACTGAGTGAATAGTGAATAGTGAATAGTGAATAACGACGAATAAGGATTACCCCATATCTATGCAAACCAAAGCACTACAGGATCTTATCGACGCTTTTGCCAAACTGCCTGGAATCGGCAGGAAATCGGCAACACGCCTAGCATTTTATCTTGTCCGGCAACCCGAAGAGGTATCACAGGAACTGGCGGAAGCCATTCTTTCGGCAAAAGAGCGCATTCGTTTTTGCGAAACATGCCAGAATTTATGCGAAACTTCGCCATGTGAACGATGTTCCAAACCTGTGAGAGACGAGCATGTTCTATGCGTGGTTGAATCCCCGCAGGATTTGATAGCCATCGAAGCGACGCGGGAATTTCACGGGAGATTTCACGTGCTGCATGGTGCAATTTCTCCGCTCGAAGGGATCACGCCCAACGATTTAAAGATTCGCGAGCTGATGGCACGTCTGACCGTAAGCTCTTTTAGTGAAATTATTCTGGCAATGAATCCCTCTATCGAAGGCGAAGCCACCGCAGCCTACCTCAAGCGCCTCATTGAGCCGCTTGGCATCACATTAAGCCGCATTGCATCGGGACTTCCAATGGGGGCACAGCTGGAATACGCCGATAAAGCGACCCTGGGCCGATCCCTTTTGGATCGCAGAACATTATCATAACTTGCGCGTATCGCAGATAGCCGGGGAACAAAATAAAAAGGACATCCACATGAAAGATAAAGCCTTTCTCGGGGCACGGTATTTTATGGGATCGGTCACAAACGTAGCGAACCGACCGTTTCGAAGACTGGTCACCGAATACGGCGCACATGCAACCATCGGTGAAATGGCCATTGCCAAATATGTGGCCAATGGCGGAAAACAGGATTTAATCCTGATTCGGCGCGATCCACACGAAAAGATTTTTGGCGCACAAATTGTCGGCAACAATCCCAATCATCTCGTCAAAGCAGCAAAACTGGCCGAAAAATTCGGTGCGGATTTTGTCGATTTTAACTGTGCATGCCCGCATCAATCGGTCATTTCACACGGCGGCGGTGCCATTTTGCTCAAACGCCCGGCCACCATTGGGGAAATCATTTCGGCAATCCGGGATGCTGTCAGCATTCCCATTTCGCTCAAGATCCGCAAAGGATTTGAGGCAGATGACAACGTCGCCCAGGAAGTTGTCGAAATTGCCCAAAAAGCCGGCATTAACGCTGTATTTATCCATGGCAGAACCAAAGCCGCACAATATCGGGGCAATTGCGACTGGGAACTCATCGAATCGATCGCCCGAAACAGCGATGTTCCTATTATCGGGTGCGGCGATCTTGCACATGGCAGCGACGTACTCGCCAAACAGGAAACAAGCGCCTGCGCAGGTTTTGCCATTGCCCGCGGGGCTTTGCTTAAACCCTGGATTTTTAAGGAAATCGAAACACGAACGATCATGGATCCCTCGTCGCAGGATCGCCTCGAAATGCTCAAAAAGCTCGTCAGCTATACGATCGAAGCATACGGCACCTCCGAAAAAAGTATGGCAAGGAGCCAGACTTTTCTGTTGAAACAACTTGAATTTTTGGTGCGTTATGTGCCAACCGGTGCCTTCGGGCGCGAACTCCCGATGCAGGAACGATCCGACGAATGGACACCTCGGGATGAACTCGAAAAATTATGGGCACAGACCGACAAAGATTCTATGATGACACTGCTGAAAATGGCAGGATTCGAGATCAATTAGCAATGCGGAATTGTTTTCTAATTAGCAATTCGCAATGCGCAATGCGCAATTGGGATGCAAAACTAAAGGAAGTAAAGACCTCATGACGACTGCTGTTGCATTACACCAGCTTGACACTCAACTCATCGCCGTGCTGGAGGCCTATGGTTATCACCTGGTGGTGTGCGATACGCCCGATGCACTCGACAAATGCATCGCAGAAAATGCGCCCGCACTTGGGATCTGCACATTGCATCCGAACAAAAAAGAGTTATTTACACTCCCTCACCAATATCCGGAAATCAAATGGCTGGCGTTTGCAGAACTTGGCTGGGCAGCCGAATATGAGACAGCAATTCAATTTGAATTTGCAGACATTTTACCGATCCCTGCGACATCATCCAATCTCTTTGAAGCGCTGTATCTTCTCAGTAACAAACCTTTAAAAGGGAATTCTTTTTCGCATGCGCGGTTTCGCTGGCTTCGCCAAGGCACAGAGCATTTCATGCAATTACACCATGATGCGCTGATTGAAAAACTCGATGAGCTCTCAGATAATGCAAAAACTGATTTGTATTCCATTCCATTTGCGAATCCCTATCTGATTTTTACCCCCAAAGGATCGCTCATACACACCCATTTTGCAGCCATTCTTCACACCATCAGTGAACGCCATCTTACGGGAACACTGCATCTCTGGCGTGCATCACTCCACTGGATTTTTTATTTTTCCGAGGGAGACATCGTCCATGTTCACACCTCAGATAACCTTCATTTTTTCGAATCTGGCCAAAAACAAGCATCATCCACAAATGATATCGATTCACATTCGAAGGACGAAATCACTCCCGAAACAGAGAATCGTCTCCCAAATAATCTTTCTTTCATCTATGAAGTATTTACATGGCCGGATGGAAATTTTGAATGGATAGATAATAAAGTTCAACATAACTTAAATTTTATTTCACACACAAAGCAAAAACTGGCGGAAAGCATTATCATTCAAGCCTCATTGAAGTGGATTCCAATGACAATCATTCTTGAAGTAACGCATTCGTGTCTTTCATATTTTTTAAAATTAAAGGATAATGTCCCTAAGCTTCCGGAGGCAGATTTATCTCCTCAGGTAACAGCTGTTGTCGAAAAGCTCACAAAAGGCGATAATCTCACTGAAATGGTTGCCGCATTTCCGAGTGAATACCCAGTGCATCAAGTCGTTTATCTCTTCCTTGTTCTGGGTCACATCGATTTGCTAGCATAAAGGAGACAGGCACAATGGGAAATCTTGACAAGACACAAACAAGAAAAGAACCCATTACATTTACTGGCCGAACAAGGAGTGATGCTAAAAGAAAGGCATTAAACTACTGGTATATGAACCAGACATCACTTGCCATGACCATTCGCGAGTTTAGTGCCAGACTTGTCCTTCTTCCCGATGGTAAAAGTATCGTTTTTTATGAAGCCACAACCGATTAGCCAATCCATAAGTCCTGAAACCTGATTGTGGCAGGTGGGCTTAGAGCTTTACAAAATTTTTATTCTAATGACAGATCAAACTCAGACTATTCTTGGAAATATTCCAGTCGCCCTTCAGGTCAAAAAATATCGCCTTAGTTCGACAGATGTAAAAGGTGAATACCAAAAAAGACTGATTTTTATTGGCTCTCATCCGGATTGTGATTTTTGTCTGCAGGAACCCTCCATCTCAAGGCATCATGCCAAGATAGAGCTCGATCAAACCGGTTACAGACTTGTGGATTTGGGCAGTAAAAACGGCACTTTTATTGGCGATATCCGGGTCAATGATATTTATCTGACCTCTCCCATCACGTTCCGGTGCGGAGGTGTCGAAATCAAATTTGAATTATGCAGCAATGATTCCATCGAGGTTTCCATTTCTTCGCAGGATCATTTTGGCGATTTAATTGGCCAATCCATTGCCATGCGAGAAATTTTCGGCCTCCTCGAAAAAGTCTCCCCCACACCTGCGACCGTACTCGTCGAAGGAGAATCGGGATGCGGCAAAGAACTCGTTGCAGCTGCCATTCGTCAGCATTCAGAGAGGATCGACAAGCCCTTTGTCACGTTTGACTGTTCTGCCGTTTCAAAAGATCTCATAGAATCGGAACTTTTCGGACATGTCAAAGGTGCTTTTACCGGGGCTGTTTCGGATAGAAAAGGCGCTTTTTTGCAGGCCAACGGCGGTACGCTTTTTCTCGATGAAATTGGCGAGTTGTCGCTCGATTTACAGCCAAAACTCCTCAGAGCACTCGAAAATCACATGGTGCGCCCTGTCGGCTCAGAAAAAACATATCCCATCGATGTCCGGGTCATAGCAGCTACCAACCGTTCGCTTGCCCGTGAAGTCGAAAATGGCAATTTCCGTGAAGATTTATACTATCGCCTTGCTGTCATCAAAGTAGATTTGCCGCCTCTGAGAAAAAGAACCGAAGACATTCCGCTGCTCGTTGAGCATTTCCTCGAGGATGCCTCCAGAAAATTCAAGCGTCCTGCGCCGGAAATCTCTTTCTCAACCATGCAGAAATTGCGCTCCTATGCATGGCCAGGAAATGTCAGAGAACTCCGCAATTTTATTGAACGTGCATGTTTGCTTGCAAATGACAATCGCATTGAAACCCGTTTTTTAAACACCAAAAAAGGTGATTTAAAATCAGGCTCAAATGCCAATGAAACAGATGCATACGTTCAGCTTGTACTTCAGCAGCAAACTCCATTTAAAGAAGCAAAACAAAATATTATCGAACAATTCGAAACACAATACTGGACTAAACTGCTTGAAACGACCAACGGTAATGTTTCTAAAGCAGCCCGTCTCTCTGACATGCACCGTAAATCCGTCGAATACATTGTTCGGAAACTCAATCTGAACATCAGAAACAGCGGATCACAAGAGGATGATGAGTTAGACTCCTAATACCCCATGTCGACAGACGATCCCAAAATAATTGAACAACAGATCAAGACCCATCTGCTCAATGCGCCGGACGAAGAAGGATTTGAATATATCGCGCAAAAAGTGGATTCCTATCTTACCCGGCGTGACGAAATGGCATGCCGGGATCTCATTATTTGTGCACGTGCTTTCGTTTCACTTTCAAAGGACATGCATTTTGTAGAACGGTTCTCCGATTTGTATCAATGCGGCAATGACAGTGAGATCCATTCGCTCGCAAAATTGTTTTTTACGGATTATGCACCGTCCAGAATTGGCATTCCCAATGTTGAAGCTCAAAATGCACAGACGCTAATCAGTCAGCCCCTGGGTGTTCAAAAGGCAATGGCACGTACCTCTGTCCGAAATCATCATGAGGCACTGCTTTATAGCCCATGGCCGCCGGTGATCGAAATACTTTGTTCCAATCCTGCTATACGAGAACAGGACATTCTGTTCATGGCCTCAAGACGTCCATCACAAAACGCCCTGCTAGAACCGATCCTACGCTCTCCATGGAGCTCACGCGTCGAAATTCGATTTGCACTCGCCGCAAATCCCTCACTCAATGCAAGTCACGCTCTGCGCTGTCTCTTCTCACTACCGCCTTCAAAGCTGGAAATT
>JAGACY010000071.1 GCA_017613855.1 Pseudomonadota bacterium | reverse complement strand
TGCGGAATGCGGAATGCGGAATGCGGAATGCGGAATGCGGAATGCGGAATGCGGAATAAACGATGCATTCATAAGATGAATCCTAAAGAGCAGAGATATTGTGAACTTTAGGCTTATTTGGGGGCTTTGCAACACTCAATTCCGAATTCCGAATTCCGAATTCCGAATTAAATTCATGCTTTGACAAAATCCTTACAACCTATGAGAATAGACGAACCATTTGGGGGCGAAGTTTTCCCAAGAGAGGGGCGCGGGCGTATCGGCAATACCCGATAGCCCGCGCCGGCAGGGCGTATTCGGCGCAGCCGAAAAGCCCTGCGCGAAAAAGCGTATGCCGGGCGCAGTCCGGCATAGCATTTCGCCCCATTCCAACCCGGCCGTAGAATCCAGAGAGTGAGTATGTACCAGAATATTAAAACAATCAGGGTGGGAACGTTTAATCTGATGAATCTGATGCTGCCGAACAAGCCGCTGTATCGGGGGACGCTGTTTTGCAGTCAGGAGGATTACGTTCGCAAGGCTGAGTGGACCGATTTTATGCTGACGCAGATGGACGCCGATATTATTGGGTTTCAGGAGCTGTTCCATCGCAATGCGCTTGTGAATATTTTTAAGGATAACCCGCTGTATCGCAAGGCGAAGCTGTACATGGCCGATGAGGTGGGAGACCAGCCGAGGGTGGCGCTGCTGTCGCGGTTTCCAGTCGAGAATATCGAAGTTTTTACCGATTTTCCGAAGGATGCGGTCATTGATTTTTCGCCGAAGGGGCGCGATTACGTGGTGATGCCGTTTACGACGTTTAGCCGTCCTGTGCTGCGAGCGGACGTTCGCATTCCGGAATATGGCATCATTACTTGTTTTGTGATTCACCTCAAGTCGAAGCGCGCGATTTTGTACGATGGCGAAGATGAGCAGAATCCAGTGGATTTAGCGCGCGGACAGAGTCGATCGCTGATTATTCGGGCGGCTGAGGCGGTGGCGGCGCGTGCGCTGATTGCCGAGGCCATGCGGATTCCGGACAGGCCGGTCATCGTGTGCGGCGATGTCAATGACGTCGGAAATGCAGTGACGTCGCGCATTTTAACGGGTGAAGTGCCGCAGCATCGTTTGGCGGATCAGGTCAAGAAGCAGATTTGGGATGTGCTGCTGTACCACGTCAAGGATATCCAGGCGCGGCGCAGTTATCAGGATTTTTATTACACGCACATCCACAACGGCATGTACGAAAGCCTCGATCACATCATGGTGAGCCAGGAACTGGTGCCCGAAAATCCGCGCAATACGGGGCGCGTCGGACTCGTGTCGGTGTTCAATGACCATTTGATCGACCAGACCTTTACCGATCAGCGCATCGACAAGGCCAAGAGCGATCACGGCGTCGTCGTGTGTTCGCTGGAATTGGATTTGGATCGGGCGGCACAGTTCATGCCGAAGGGGGATGCAAATTCCAATAAAGACGTGTCGCGACACGTCGCCACCGAAGATGCCAGCCCCCGTGACCGCCGCAATCCAACACGGGAGGAGATTTTAAGCGGCAATCACAACAAAGTCGAAAGACGTGTCATGACGCGCGAGGAAATTTTGTCCAAACCCGCCCCCAAGCGTTCGGTACCGACGCGCGAAGAAATTTTAAGCGGCAAAGGAATGAAGCCTACGCCCACGCGCGAAGAAATTTTAAGCGGTGAACATGGTGCAGTACGCCGCAATCCAACGCGCGAAGAAATTTTAAGCGGCAAGGCCCAAAAGGAATTTGCCGCCGAAAAACGGCGCGAACGCACCAGGAAAGTGGCACGAGAGATAGATATCATTGAGAAACCAGAAATTCCGATTAGTCATTCCCCAATCGAAGCCCCGAAGAAGGTGCAGAATTCTTTCTGGGATGATCCGGAAGATGACGAACCGGCCCCCATTCCCCACAACACTCATGTTTCTACGGAATCGGTTAAAGAAGAAAGGACTGTGAAAATGGATATGCCAGTAGAAACGTGTCGCGACACGTCTCTACCGGATAATGCCGATACTCCCGATAATGCCGATACCCCCGAAAACGTCGATCCCCCCAAACGCAGATTGCACCGCGAACGGCGTGTCCGCAAAATTTCGGAAGTGAACACTACCAACGAAACATTGCATGAAATCAACGTCGCAGGCGAAAATAAAACGTCGGATGATGCGCCGGACGATGTTAAAATTGATGTTTCACGCACGCGGCATAACCGTCGCTTGGGTGCTCGAAAACCGATTGGGGAATGATAATACCTGGTAGAGACGTGTCGCGGCACGTCTCTACCGATTTGATTAAATCCCGGTGATTTTATCAAAAACCGACACGCGGCATGTCAAATCCATCCCGACGGATTCGGGCAATGCGCTGGCCTTGATCCAAGCCATGAATTCATCGCCGGGTGCGGCATTCTTCATGATTTTAAGCCAGACTCCGAGGGCGTCGGTCAACTCCATGACGTCTTTCTGACCGCGCAGCAAAGACGAATCGACGAGGGTTCCGGTCAAACCATTCCAACAGGTCATGTTCACCTGGACGACATCTTTATCGACGAGTTTGGTCGCATTTTGTGTCGACAAAACACGCATGAATGCGGCATCCGGCTCGATGGTCTCGACATTTTCCGCAGGAACAACAAGTTCCTGAGGTGTATCAAGCTGCGTCAGGTATTCGGTAATCCACATATCTTCGACGAGATCATCTTCCATCTGCATGAGGCTGCCGGGAATCCAGATGCGAATATGTTCTCCCTCATGGATTTTGTACAAAATCTCGTGGTGTATGGGATCGATCTGAGGATTATCTTTATTAAGAAATACGAGCTGTCCGTTGGTTGTCTGATTACTTTCGAGTATTTCACCGTTGGATTTCCAGCGTGATGCTTTAAAACGCAAAGCCTGGCCATCGTGAGGAGATTCGCCATGCCCGGGTTCGACGACACGCCAATAAACGCCGTCGATACCTTCAATACCTTCAAGTTTTTGAGCATTTTCGGGTACTCTGCCAACATCCTCTGGGGCTTTAAAGGTCTCATCTATCCCCAGAATCTCGATTTCCCAAATATGCGTCTGCGATTCTCCCCAAACGCGCACACGCTGCCCCAATTCCATTTCGGCGAGTATTTCTTCGAGGAATGGCGTCGAATGAGCCATCGAGACGGTTGCAGACTGGTCATCGACGGGTTTGCCTTCGACATCGACGACATGCACATGGATTTGAACCGCATCAGTATGGCTTGGTTTCTGTCCCCTCCCTGGAGTCAGCGTAATATAACGGTATCCACTAGCTGTTTTTACGGCATCTTCAGGGATCATCAAATTCTGAAGCGAATGATCGTCTATTCTGATTTCATTGCCATCGGAGGTATCCGAAGGTGTAGCAGAATCCTGTTTTGAACCTGCACATCCGCAAAAAAGGCAAATACAGAAAAGCGCTAGATACCGTAATCTCATGGGACGACTCCTTGTCCACTTCAATGCGCAATTGGCAATGCGCAATGCGCAATTATTCAGGCATTCTCAATGCGCAATTCGCAAAGCGCAATTATCCAAGCATCTGCAATGCAATTTCTGAAGAATAACGTTTCTTTAGCTTCAGAGTCTAACTATCGTTATTATCATTCAATTGCGCATTGCGAATTGCGAATTAAAAACGGCGAAGGCCGTTAGGCCTGAGCAAATCCGTTTGTAAAAACGGAACGGCACAGGCCTTTGTTTGTATCAAACTATTTAAAAAGGTCTTTGAGCAGGCCAAGTGCACGGCTGTAACGGGCATCCAATTCGGGACCGGATTTAAGCTCGGGTTCATTGGGCATGGTCACAAAGGGGACTTTGATGCCGCGAATATCGATGAATCCGCTTTCTTTGCCGCCGGAGAGTTCTTCCCAGTCGTCTTCGGAGCTGAAGCGCACGAGCGTCTCATCCGGGCAGGAATGGGAAAGAATCGATCCCTTGAGGGCTTCCTGATAACGGGCTTCATTCTTGCGGCGCGATTCGGCATAAGAAACTTTAATATAGAGAATGGCCGAACGTTTGAGGATTTCGTCATCGAGAATGTCATAGACATGGCGATAGCCGCCATCGGCCATACCACGTGCAAACTCAATAAATACGGTGTGATCATCGTAAAAACCGGGTTTGTTCAGGTATTTATTCTTAATGGCGAGATTGAATTTTTTGCAGCAGAGATCAAGCAGCGGGTGGTCACTGTTCTGATCATCGAACTGGACATAGCCGAGTGGATGACGGCGCGAATAAAGGCGTTCACGACCGAGTTCTTCCCAGAGATCATCTTCCTGGAATTTTTCCCACAACCAGATGAAATCGTCTTCGAAAACGATATCGCCGATGTGGAACAATTCGCGACGTTTGTCGAGCGGGGTCTTTAAGATGAAATCGATGAGTTCTGATTTACCGCCGCCGGGACGACCGTTAATAATAATATGGTCAAAAGTATCGCTCATGTTTTTTACTCCTGGAAGAGGTGAAAAATAATGCGCACCATGCGCTAAAATGAGTGATCCTTTATAAAACCAATTTGACAAAACACACAACAAAAAACTCAAGGTTTTATGCATAGTTTATGTAGGCCGGTGTAAGCAAATATATCATTTCAACTTACCTCTTACCTACACAGCAGACATGATAAGAATGATCTACAAACGGATTTGTTCGCAACTAACGTTGCTCACTTTTATATAAATCGCGAAGGCCATTAGGCCTGAGCAAATCCGTTTGTAAAACAGATCATCCCCTATGTGCGATAGCACTTTCCAATGTCTGCTCCATCAGGGAAATGACAGTCATGGGGCCGACGCCGCCGGGGACTGGCGTAATATAGGAAGCAACTTCTTTGGCAGCTTCAAAATCGACATCGCCATGAATGACACCATCGTCCGTTTTGGTAAACCCGCAATCGACGACAATGGCCCCCGGTTTAATCCAATCACCTTTGACGAGCTCAGGGGAACCTGCAGCAACGACGAGGAGATCGGCGCGCCGAACGTGATCGGCCAAATTCCGGGTTTTAGTATGGCACATCGTGACAGTGGCATTTTTTCGCTGCAGCATCAGGCTCATGGGTTTGCCCACGATATTGCTACGGCCGATGACGACTGCATCGAGTCCTGTCAAATCGAGGTTGTATGCTTCAAGCATACGGATGATACCCCTCGGTGTACACGGCTGAAACGCATTATTTTCTCCAAGCAGCAACGCCCCCATGGCTGCTCGGGTCAAACCGTCGGCATCTTTATCGGCACGCACGCGATTGGGCAAAGCCACCGAATCGAGGTGACGGGGCAATGGGAGCTGCACGAAAACGGCATCACACTGAGGATCGGCATTACATGCATCGATGCGAGCTTCGACTTCTTCCATTGAAACATTTTCGTCAAAATGGAAAACTTCATGACGGAAGCCAAGTTTTTCGGCCATCTTGCATTTGGTTTTTACATAACTCGCACTTGCGGGATTTTCCCCCACGAGAATGACACACAATCGCGGTGCGTTTTCTGGGGTAAAATGCTGTGCAACGCGCTGTTTGATTTCTTCCTGCACAGAAAGTGAAACGGCTTTGCCGTCTAAAATGGTTGCTGTCATGCCTTAACCTCGCGCAAAATGGCTAAAATCTCCTGGATATCCAGCCCATTGGGATTCCATGGACGTTTAAGAGAAAGCAAACGACCGCCGCGTCCTTCCCAACGGGGGCCATAACCGGCTCGGTCATCGATGAGCCATGTACCCGGCTGAGCGCATATTTCCTTGGGCTGCCCGATCAACACATTGCGGGTGTTCAGATTTTCATAGACCCATTGCCATTTGCCATAGGAAGATTCGGGAAATGGCGCGGGCGTCGTCAAAACCACGCAAGTGGCACCAGTATCGAGCGCAGCCTGCCACAATTCGTCCGTCCATGGGAGTTTGGGTAAATTGATCCACCACTGAAGTCCCTGAGAACGCACTTTGCCCCAGAAATCCCCCTTGGGAATCGAAAGCCCCCATTCGCCGACTTCCGCCCACTGGGCTTCAGTATATTTTTCGGGATCTTCGCCAAACAAGCGAACGAGACCGTGATGCAAATCGACGAGAACGCCATCGAGATCGATGCAGATTACTTTGGGTTTGTCCATGACTGACCTGTTAGATGTTAGAGGTTATTCGTTATTCGTTATT
>JAGACY010000012.1 GCA_017613855.1 Pseudomonadota bacterium | reverse complement strand
CTTCAGAGTGACACTTTAGTATTGCATCCAAATTACAAATTACAAATTAATCAGAGTTTTGCATCCCAATTACGCATTACGCATTACGCATTACGAATTTGGAATGTTCTTCACCTTTAGCTTTAGACCTCACCCTTAGTTTTGCATCCCAATTACGCATTACGCATTAAAAACGCGAGGGCATTCAGCTAAATCATAACAGTCGGCCAAAGGAGTTTTTTCATGAGAAAACAGCGTTACTTTTTGTTTCTGTTCTGCGCCGCTTTTTTAATGAGCTGCTCGGATGGCAGCAATTCCGATAGAGCTGACGATAAGCAGGCCTGCAGTGTCACAGAAACAGTATGTGATAACAATCAGGTAATGATCTGTGAGGAAGGAAAAGCCCCAACCTATCAGACGTGCGGCGAAGATGAGATTTGTCGCGATGGTGCCTGTGAACCCAAAGATACATGCAGTGATGATAGCCTGAGTTGTCGGGATGATCAGACAATCGTCAAATGTACCAAGGGAGAGATGGCAACCTATCAGACGTGCGGCGAAGATGAGATTTGTCGCGAAGGTGTCTGTGAGCCGAAGGATACATGCGACGAAGATAGCCTCGTGTGTCAGGATGATCAGACGCTCATCCGGTGCACAAAGGGAAAGAAAGCCATCGTCGAGAACTGTGCCGCAGATGACAGCAATGGTTTTTGTGATTCGGAATTAAAGGCATGCCAAATTCCCGTCACGGTGAATGTCGGAGAGTCGTGTGATCGCGCGCATGTTTGTGCGGAAGGCGTGACCTGCCATGAAACGACCCACCTGTGCACATTGCCGACCAGTGGCGAGGGAGAGGCTTGCGATGACGAACGGTTGTGCATGGATGGTTTGTACTGCGAGAATTTGGAAAGCAATACGTGCATGACCTATCGAAGTCTGGGAGAGTCATGCAGTATGATTCTGGAATGCGATCCAACGCTGCAGTGCCTGGACGACGTTTGCCGCATGCCGGTAAATTATAATGAAGCGTGCGATGATCTTCATCCCTGCCAGGGTCGCTGTGTCAAGAGCGTATGCAATGAAGTCAGCGAACTGTATAAGCCATGTAACGAATTGCTCGTGTGTCCAGAAGAATCTGTATGTACAGATGGACAATGTGTCCCCATCAAGGGCAGCTGTACAACGAATGCGAATTGTACCGGGGATTCATACTGCTGCCTGGATGAGGCTGCCTGCGACGAAAATGTGAATCACTGCATTCCCTACTCTACGACGAATCCCAACGATACATCTTGTATGTTCAAAACAAAACAGGGCATCTTTGAAGCAGCCGTTCAGTGCTATTGGGTTCCTGAGCAGGATGAATATCCGGATTACAACGAAGTCATTTCGAGTGTTTCTGTAGGCTGGTACCGCAATAAACAGGGCGTAGACAAGCCGCTGATTGCTTTTGCCTCGGGAGCTACGAGTATTGGCACTCAGAATGGCTATATCCGCCTGATCCATCCCGAAACATGCGAGACACTCGAATCAATCCCTATGACGAATGATGCTTCGGTGACCTCTCATACCATGAACGGTGCGGATCTCGATGGTGACGGCTATATGGAATTTGTAGTCCGCAACGAAATGAAGACGATGGTGTATCACTGGGATGAAGCGCAGCAGAAGCACGTTCCGATTGTAACGGCAGCAAATATCGCCAAAACCGATCTGAATGCGACGTTTTCATTTCATGACATCAATAACGACGGCATCATAGACATTGTCGCTCCGGGCGGCGGCGTCATGACGGTAAAAGGCGACATTCTTTCCGAGCCCAAATACAGTGTTTCCATCATCACCTCACCTACCGTGGGAGATCTCAACCACGATGGCATCGTCGAATTCGTCGATGCCAATATGGTCTATCAGTGGAAAGAAGGCGCGTGGCAACTGATTGCAACCCTTAATGTAACTGGCAATAATATTCAGAGTGCTTATGCGGACTTTGGAACGCCGGGCGAATCTTTTGATTTGAAAAAACTCGATGGCGTGTCGGAAGTCGTCCTTGTAACGAGCAATTCTCTGAGCATCTGGGCCATTTTTGACAGCACCGGAGCACTGCTTCCAGAACCTAAGAATGTATACACATTCAATTACAGCGGCTGGTGCGGTTATCCGCCGGTCATTGCGGACGTCAACAACGATGGGCTGCCGGAAATCGGCCTTGGAACACAGGCGAGTTTCCGGGCATACGATCCCAAATGCAACGAGGCGGAAGTTGCATCGAAACGCTGTGCCGCGATTGGTTACATCTGGGAGAAGTGGAATGATGACACTTCGGGACAAGCAGGAGCATCCGCTTTCGATTTTGACGGAGATGGCGGTCTTGAGCTGATTAACGGTGACGAAGGCTATACGCGCGTCTACGACGGTCAGACAGGCGAAGTCCTCTTCTCAAACTATCGAAGCTCCATTACATCGCTCGAATATCCTGTCATCGCAGACGTCGATAACGATGGAAGCACCGAAATCGTCATTGTGTCCGATCTTTATAGCTATAACCGTCAGCTTGAACCGATCGATCCGATTCATCGCGGCATCAAATGCACAGAAGACACAGACTGTTATTCCAACCACTGCGTAGCAGGCTTGTGCCGCTGTACCGAAGATGCGCAGTGCAACTGGCAGACGATCAACGGATCACTCTTTGAACAGCACAAATGCACGACACCTCTTGCCGGTGACGAGAATGGCGGAAACGTCTGCCGTGCCTCGCGCGGTGCCAAAATGCCTGGCGTCATGGTGCTTCGCGACCGTCTCGACCGCTGGGTATCTTCGCGCACACTCTGGAACCAGCATGCCTATAACATCACGAATATCAACGATGACGGCACAATTCCCAAGACCGATGCATGGAAACAGAACTTTATGCAATCCGGTTTGAATAACTATCGCCAGCAGGTTCAAGGAAAAACGGGAGCCGGCGTTGCCCCGGACATCACGGGACGTTTCACATCGGGTACGGATGCATGCTATTATAATAAAAATGGCATGGTACAACTCAACGCGCAGGTTTGTAATCGCGGCACCAAATCCGTCGGTTCGAAAATGCCCGCCGTATTCTACAAAGAATCGATTGAGACCGAGAATATACTTTGTGTTTCGTATACCGCAGACAAAGTTAATGTGGGAGATTGCATGGCTGTATCATGCGAATTTGAGGCTAAAACGGCACAAGAGCTTGTCGGCAAAAAGATCATTATGCGAGTTAACGATGATGGCAAAGGCGGTAAAACAACCATCGAATGCAATGAAGGTAATAATACGGATGAAATTGTCATAGAAGGATGTATCATTAATTAATCCACATTACGCATTACGCATTACGCATTACGCATTACGCATTACGCATTACGCATAAAAAAGGATTACAATGATTTCACTCAGCGGAATTAAACCCACTTCGACGCCGCATGTCGGCAACCATCTTGGCATGATCGAACCCGCAATCGCCCTGCAGGATCAGTACGATTGCCGCTATTTTATTGCCGATTACCACGCCATGACGACGGTGCATGACGCCGCCAAAATGCGCGAGTATTCGCACGGCATTGCCGCTTATTTCCTCGCATTTGGCCTCGATCCGAAAAAATGCATCTTTTATCGTCAGTCGGATTTGCCGCAGGTATGCGAACTCGCCTGGATTCTGAGCTGCGTGACCAATATGGGCCTGCTCGAGCGCGCACACGCCTGGAAAGCCGCCAAAGATCGCGGCACCGCCGGCGAAGAATGCCACGGCCTCTTTGCCTATCCCGTACTGATGGCCGCCGATATCCTGATTCACGATTCGGATATCGTCCCCGTCGGCAAAGATCAGGTACAGCACGTCGAGATGACACGCGACATGGCCGAGCGCTTCAACTTCACGTTTGGCGAGACATTCCATCTGCCCCAGGCCAAATTCAACGAGACGATGGCGACGATTCCCGGGCTCGACGGCCGCAAAATGTCCAAATCCTACGGCAATACCATCAATCTGATGTACGCCCCCAAACAGCTCAAAAAGCAAATCATGAGCATTGTGACCGATTCGACGCCCATCGATCAGCCCAAAGAGTACGAGACCTGCAACGTCTATAACCTGTACAAACTCTTTGCGACGCCCGAACAATGCGCCGAACTGGCCGAAAAATACCGCACTCCAGGTTTTGGTTATGGTCACGCAAAACTCGCTCTGTACGATCTGCTGATGGAAAAAACCGAGAAACCACGCCAGATTTACAACGATTATATGTCACATCCCGATACGCTCGAAGATGTCCTGCGCGATGGTGCCGCCCGCGCCCGCATCAAAATGGATGAAGTGCTGAACCGGGCGAGAAAAGCGGTGGGATATCGAGTCTAAATGCGGAATGCGGAATGCGGAATGAGGAATTGGGGATGTTAAAGCCAAAGGAATTTGCTGAAGATCTTTAAGAATAGGCAATCCTGAATGATTGAATAATCCACGATTCTTTAGAAACTACCTTGAGTAAGCCTGAATAATTACGCATTACGAATTACGCATTACGAATTGATTACGGTCCGCTTTGGGCCTGCGGCCCATACGCGTCCCATGAACGCGGCTATCTGACGATACGCCGCGTTTTTTTATCGAGGGGCCAGGGACGTCGTATTATATAATGATGAACAATAGGAATATTCTAAAACCTGAGTATTTGCATTACAGAGCCCCGAAGGGGCGAGCAGATTACAGCCCGGGGTGGAGCGCAAAGCGCGTAACCCCGGGACAGGGATTGCCCCCCAAGAGCAGCACCCTGAAAGGGTGCAACCCCAAAAGCCTTCGTCCCATACGCGTTCCATGAACGCGGCTATCTAATGAGTTCGAGAGAATAATAGTTTGAAAAAGGGTAGATAATATTACATGTATTAAACATGCTATTTTTGCCTTTTATATAGAGTGCATTATGATGAATTTGTCTTTATATTTTCCCTCATATTAAAAGGAAATATTTATGAACGAAGGCAAATTTCAAGTGATTAAAGCGCTCATACTCGGCATTCTGCTTGGTGCAGCGCTCGTGGGATCAGCGGTTGTCATATCTGGCGGATTCGGTAAAATTGCAGCAGGATTCAGTACCATTGCCAAACCCGATCGCGTCGTTTCCGTCCGCGGCCTTTCTGAACGCGAAGTAGATGCCGATCTGGCAACGATGCGCGTCAGTTTTTCTGTGACGGCAGAAACGCTCGACGAAGCGCACAAACTCTTTGATGAGCGCAATGCCGAAATCACAGGCTACCTCAAATCGAACGGTTTGACCGATGCAGATCTCATTCCGGACAAGCCGGATATAGATTTCCGCAAAGCCTATACGACAAAAGAAAGAAAGTATAACGATGAGGGCAAGATGATCGGATACGAGAACGTCGATCATCCCTCCAAAGCGAACATCTCGCAGAGCATCCTCGTTCGTACAAGCAATCTCAAGGCCATCAGCGACGCCTATATGCATACGACGGAACTTGACGGCACAGACAAGGAATTCAATTATTCGAGTGTCAATTACGACTTTATCGGCCTCAATGATATCAAACCGGAAATGATTGCCGAAGCGACGAAAAATGCCCGGGAAGCTGCAGAAAAGTTTGCGCTCGATTCCAACAGCGCAGTTGGTAAAATTAAACAGGCTTCGCAGGGGTGGTTCTCTGTCAATGATGCCGAAGAAGGCATGGAACAGCGCAAAGTCGTGCGAGTCGTTACATCGATTGATTTCTATATTGTCGACTAGATGCAGCGCTTCTTTTCGGAGGCTTCCCAGGCAAAATAATGCCCGGCGTATGAAATAGCCGGGCACAAAGGCGCGTATGGCATGCGAACCGCAGGTGACGCCATGCCAAAGCGACGAATGCCGGCGTATGCGCACTGCGCATAGCCGGCATCCCAAAGTATCATCACAAAAAGAAAACGTCTTTATTTGCCATAGTGCTGGCAGATGAGCTCGTATGCGGCCGTGAGTTCCTGCGTTTTTTGCGTAGCTTTGCGTTCCTCTTCGGGAGAATCGCCATGCTTGTCGGGATGGTACTCGCGCATCAGTGAACGGTACGTTTTCTTAACTTCCTCGAAAGGCGCACCATACGGCAGACCGAGTGTCTCAAAGGCGCCAAAAACGGGCATATCATTCGTATTGGGAATGAACTGGTCCCAATTGGCGTCGGGATCGACCTCGCGAAGTTTGTTAATGAGCTTGTAGATCTGCCTCTCGGTAAGTTTTTGTGCTGCATTTGGGAAATCGCCCACGCGCGTGCCGTTGATGCGGACATCGCTGAGACGCTCAGCCTGAGCTTTGACGAATTCTGCCGCAACGTCACGGGCTGCCTTTACCTTGGGGTGTTCATCGAGTTTTTGATTGATATTTTTGCGGACTTTCTCGGTCG
>JAGACY010000070.1 GCA_017613855.1 Pseudomonadota bacterium | reverse complement strand
TTTATTGGCAGCACTGATGACACTGGCGGGATGTGATCTGGCATCGCGCTCATATTCCCCTGAGAAAGACTATGAATTCAGGCAGTTTGGGGAACGCTGTGCCAATCATGTCGAGTGTGCAAGTACCTATTGTATGTCCTATACCCAGGGAGATTTTTGCACCAAACCGTGTGATGAAGGCTGTCCCGATGGATGGTCTTGCCAGCAGGTCAACAATCCCCATGGCGAAGGTACGGTTTCTTTGTGTACGATGCAGCAGCAGCAGCTGTGCATGCCTTGTACCCAGAATGAAGTATGCGGGTATGGTGGTGCCAACTGGTGTCTTTCTCTTGAGAATGGCAGTTTTTGTTCATTGGATTGTACTTATCAGAGCTGTCCCACGGGCTATGTATGTCAGGACATGACCGATTCATCCGGGAATACAGGCCGCCAGTGTGTACCGGTAACCGGGCGTTGTACGTGTGATGAAGAGAGTGTCGGCCAGGTTCGCGGATGCGAAATATCCAATTCATTCGGGACATGTCAGGGCGTAGAGGTTTGTGGTGGTGGCTTAAGCTGGGAGTCATGCGATGCCAGAACGCCGAGTGAAGAAATCTGCAATGGCGAGGATGATGACTGCGACGGCTTTATCGATGAAGAATTGGATGGTGCAGTCTGTACGATAGAAAATGAGTTTGGTGCGTGTCCCGGTGAACAGCTGTGTGCCGGCGCTTCGGGATTGGTCTGCTTTGGGCAGACGCCATCGAAAGAGGCCTGCAATGGTGCAGATGATGACTGTGATGGCTCTGTCGATGAGGATTTCAGGAATCAATCCGGCCTTTATGATAAGAAAGAGAATTGCGGTGCCTGTGGCCAGAATTGCGATCTGTTGATGGAACATGCATTGACTACGGAATGCCGCATTATTGATGAACAGCCTGTTTGTCGTGCCACTTCCTGTGAACCGGGGTACTTCCTTTATATGGATGGCGTGACCTGCATGGCGTTGCCGAGCAACCTGTGTACCTCGTGCTCTCAGGACAGCGATTGCGTTGGTCCGAACAGCCTGTGTGTTGACAATGGTCTTGAGGCATTCTGCGGGCGCGATTGTGGTCCCGGGTCGGCTTATGGTGAAGAATGTCCCGAGGGGTACATCTGTTCAGAAGTCAGGGCCGGCAAACAGCAGTGCATTCCCAATACCAATACATGTATTTGTAATGCAGAAAATCTCGACAGTGCTCGCTCGTGTCACATTGAGACCTGTGTCGGATTTGAGTGGTGCAAACTTCAGGGCGATGGTTCCTATAACTGGTCCGAATGTTTGATAGAAACCTACAATCCCGAAATTTGTGATGGTCTCGACAATGATTGTGACGGTGCCATCGATGAGGGAATGCGTGATCCGTCGACGGGGCTTTATACTTCAAATGAGCACTGCGGATATTGCTTTAATGATTGCTCAGATTATTACAAACCCGAAATTCATCACACAGAAGGGGCTTGCCTGGTGACGGCAGGGACTGCCGCATGCGGCATGGGGCCCTGCATGACAGAGGTTGTCGATGGTGTAGAATATGAATGGGTCAATACGGATCAGATTGCAGAAAATGGCTGTGAATGCCGCCGTGTAAAAGGCAATCTGACGAAGGATGATCCGGAAATCCCCGATACGTATGCCTCAGGTTTTGTTTTTGTCGATGAGAATTGCGATGGCATTGACGGTGTCATAGAGGATGCCCTCTTTGTATCGAAGGATGCACCTGCCGGTGGTAAGGGAACGATTGATGCGCCCTACCAGAAGATCGGCGATGCCCTGAAAGTCTGGAAGACAGCGGGTAAAAAATACATTCTCGTTGCGGAAGGTATTTACGAGGAAGATATTGTCTTGCAGGATGGCGTCGTCATGCATGGCGGTTACAGCATCAATTTTAAAGAGCGCGATCTCGTCCTCCATGCCTCTCAGATCAAGGGTGTTTCGGCAACTGCAACTGTAAGGGCGTCGAGACTTACGAAAAATGCACTTGTATCGGGATTTGTGATTCGGGGTACGAATCGTCCCCTTACGACAGGTGGCAAACCCTCTATTGCCGTGTGGGTTGAATATACGTCGATGGTTACTTTGCGAGCCAATGAGATTATTGGTGGGCAGGGTGAACACGGTCTCGAGGGCAATGCCGGAAGTGCCGGCAATGGCAGCAAACAGGATTCGGCACTGAATGGCGGCGATGGACTCAATTCTTTGCGCAAGGACGGTCCCTGCCAGAATGATTCTCAAAGTGGTGGTCGAGCGGGTGTTAATGCCCAATGCACATCGGCCAATGCTTCTCCCGGAGGGACGACCGTTTGTCCGCAGTATAACTGGACGACAAACGAAGGTAATCATGCACAATACCCTGACAATACGAAAAACCATGGTATTGGTGGGTACGACAGCTCGTTTGACCATCTTTCGGGCAGCAGTTGTTCACATGCCACAGAAACGGGGTATCCGACCTATATTAAGAATGATGTCGGCGAGGACGGATTGTTTGGATCGTCAGGTTCCAATGGAAAAGCAGGTACCGGTGCCAGCAATGCATACGGGACCTTCCAGTCTGCCATGTGGGTTGCAGCACCGAGTGCAGGTGCCGGCGGCAGAGGTGGTCATGGCAAAGCCGGCGGCGGCGGCGGCGGTGGCGGCGGTGTCGCCTACTATTTTAAGGAAGAGTACGATTGTCCGCTCTACGAAATTGGTCCATCGGGCGGCGGCGGCGGTGCCGGCGGTTGCGGCGGATCCGGCGGAAGCGGCGGTACAAGTGGCGGTGCCAGCATCGGTTTGTTAATTACCAATGCACGCAATACCAAGGAGCTTCCCGATGTCAGGGGCAATGTCTTCATGCGTGGCCGTGGTGGTGACGGTGGTCAGGGAGGCATCGGTGGTGTCGGTGGTGCCGGTGGTAATGGCGGCTTGGGCGGCGTTGCCGGTTATTGGATCTCTACCAAGGCAGGCCGTGGCGGTAACGGCGGATCCGGTGGCCGCGGCGGCGGCGGCGGTGGCGGTGCCGGTGGCCCTTCGTTCGATATCTTCGGATTTAATGTCGTTTCAACTTCGTTACTCGACAAGAATACCTTTACTTATTCCGATTCTATTGCACGTGGCGGTACGGGCGGTGCAGGCGGCATCGGCGGCGCCGAAGAAAACGGTCTTTCGGGCGTCAACGGCGCAAGCGGACGACAGATCGATCTCAAATTGTGCAATGCCAACAATAAATGTTCCGCCGGCTATACCTGCAACGAAGATGTCGTTTGCATCCCGAAATCGTGATTTGACTTAGGTCGCCTGATGGGCGGCCTTTTACTTATGATTGAACGATGTCCACTCAGAAACACACGAAATCTGATATCCATAGTGATGTCGATGTTCTGGATATAAAAATTCCTCTGTTTCATGTTGTCCTCTATAATGATGATTACACGACTTTCGAATTTGTCATTATGGTGCTCATGAATATCTTTAAAAAATCAGAGGAAGAAGCTTCGCAGATCACGATGAATGTCCATAAAAAAGGAAAAGGTGTGGCGGGCATATATCCGCGCGAAATCGCAGAAACGAAGGTTGCTCAGGTACATCAGGCGGCAACCAGAGCAGGTTTTCCTCTCAGAGCCGGTATTGAAGCCTGTTGATTTTTTTGTTTATGTGCCAAATCTTTTGTTCTGCGAACAATGCGCTTTGGCGCGCGTCTATGTTTGCACATACGACGCGCCATGATTTTGTGTGCAGATTCTCTGATTAAATAAGGATTATTATGGAACCGAATCAGCTCGAAGCTCTTTTGGAACAGGCTCGTCAGGAGGCCGTCCGACGCCGGAACTATTATACCACCACAGAGCATCTCGTCTTTGTTTTACTTAAGGATAATGAAATTCAAACGTCCATGTCCGATCTTGAGATGTCTGTAGAATTTATGGCATCCCAACTGAATCATTTCTTTTCGCAGGCGCTCGAAAAAGCTCCGGATAATACCCCGGAAAAAGAGCTTGGCGTGCCTACAGATGCTTTAAAACAGCTCATTTCCAGAGTTGTCGTTCAGGCACTCAATTCGGGCAGAAGTTTTCCTAGAAGCATCGATTTCTTTATTGCCATGGCTGATTTGCAGAACACATTTACACATGCGATGTTCAAGGCCATTGGGTTAAAATCACTCGATCTCATGCGCTGGGCCGCAGAAAATCCCGTTTCGCAGGGACAGGCATCTCAGGATGAGGAGGATGACCTGGATCCGATTTTATTCAACGAAGAAGATCAGGATTCTGAGGAAATGGAAGAAGATGGGGATGAAGAAGGGGATGAAGAAGGGGATGAAGGAAATCAAAGCCTTGCGCTCTCCCGCATGAAAAACTATCTGACACGTCTCGTTGAGCTTGCAAAAAATGGGAAAATTGATCCCGTTATCGGGCGTGACAAGGAGATCAATATCTGCTGTCAGGCTTTGATGCGACGCACTAAATGCAACGTGCTCATTGTTGGCGAGGCCGGCGTTGGCAAAACCGCCATTGTCGAAGGACTTGCCTTAAAAATTGCCAATGGCGAGGTTCCCAATGATCTCTATGGAACAGAAATCTATGCCATCGATGTGCCGTCTATCGTTGCCGGGACCAAGTTCCGCGGCGAAATGGAAGGCCGCCTCAAAGCCATTATTAAATTTGTAAAGAAACAAAAGAAAGCCATTCTCTTTATCGATGAAATGCACAATGCTACCGGTACGGACAAGGGATCCGGCAGTCAGGAAATTCTTGCACTTTTAAAACCTGAACTCGCCAAAGGCAGTCTTCGGCTGATTGGCACGACGACGTATGAGGATTTTCGAAGGGTTTTGTCTTCCGATTCGGCGCTCATTCGAAGGTTCCATAAACTCGATCTCGAAGAACCGGATGAAGAGACGACACGCAGGATTTTGCACGAACTTGCTCCGCATTATGAAGAATTTCACCGTGTGCGCTATGCCGATGATGCCATCGATGAAGCGGTAAAATTGGCGGGACGTTACCTTCCCGACAAGCGTTTTCCCGATAAAGCCATTGATGTTATTGATGAGGCGGGTGCAGCCAATCGCATGAAGCCGGTTGGGGAACAAAATGCCGAGATTACTGTCGCGCAAATAGAGGAAACCATTACCAGTATTGCAAGAATTCCGGAGCTGCACGTTTCAAGCGACGAAAGTGTTCAATTGCGCGATGCTGAATCCCGTTTGAAATCTCTCGTGTTTGGGCAGGATGATGCGATTCAGAATATTGTGAAACTCGTGAAGCTATCCCGTGCCGGAATCCGGGCCCCCAATAAACCTGTGGCCAGCCTTCTTTTTGCAGGTCCCACGGGTGTGGGTAAAACCGAGCTTTCCAAACAACTCGCCAATGTTCTTCAAATCCCGTTTGTGCGCTTTGATATGAGCGAATACCGTGAAGAATATACGGTTTCGAAGTTTATCGGTTCTGCTCCGGGATATGTCGGCTATGAGCGTGGTGGTCTGCTCACTGAGGCAATTCGTGCCAAACCTCACTGTGTTTTGTTGCTCGATGAGATAGAAAAGGCACACCCGAGCATTTATGATCTTTTGCTTCAGGTCATGGATGCTGCCCATTTGACGGATAATACCGGGAAAACCGCTGATTTTCGAAATGTTATTCTCATTATGACTTCGAATGCCGGCAGTGAAGATATGAGCAGGAACCGCATTGGGTTTGGGCAGGAAATCGATGTTTCGCAGGGAATGAAAGAGATTGAGCGTGTATTTTCGCCGGAATTCCGCAATCGTCTCGACGAAATAGTTATGTTCAATGCTTTGACAGAAGATTCGATGGTGCGCATTGTCGATCGCATGGTTGGCGAGCTTGAGGCACAAATTGCCGAAAAGGACGTCCACCTGACTTTGACGGATGATGCACGTCAGTGGCTGGCACATCAGGGATTTGATCCAAAATTCGGTGCCAGACCTATGGCACGCTTGATTCAGAAAGAGATTTCTGTTCCCTTGTCTGAAGAAATTCTCTTTGGATTTGCAAAAAATGGCGCAGAAGTCGAAATAAGCCTCAACACAGAGGGTGATGGGCTCTGTTTGCAGAAAAAGTAGAGTGTTGATGCGCTCTGAGCCTGGCGTTTAGAGCTTGGAGCTCTGATCAACACAGTGGCTGAATACAGCCTAATCATTCATGATGACGTTGGTTTTGCTCAGCCAATCTTTAACGGAGACATTCATTTAAAAAATTGGCATGATAATCGCTTTTATGTTTTAATCGAAGCCACTTAGGCTACCAGTTAAACATGGAGAGATCGTCATGAAAAATATCATTATAAAATTAGCGTTGTCAGGCCTTTGCCTTTTTGGGATGAATCATGTTGCTCTGGCGGAGGGAATTCCTTCTCAGAATAACTATCCAGCAGGCAACCATGCGGTTCCTGGAAATCCCCCCGGTTCGAACCATCATCACGGCAATTGCCATTGTGCTCCCAATACGAGCTGCAATTGCAATTCCGGGAATGTTCATGTGGATGTGAATAAGCGTCCGAACAATAGTCATGGCCGTCCGGGAATGCGCCCCAATCATTACCACGGCAATGGACATGTAGGTTATCCTGCCTCGAAACCCGGTCCGGTGGTTACTCCTCCCGCTCCGAAACCGAGTTCCGCTCATCCGACACCCGCTCCGAAACCA
>JAGACY010000069.1 GCA_017613855.1 Pseudomonadota bacterium | reverse complement strand
GTAAGCCCTGCCGAAGCAAATGCGAGTTGATCGAGCCGACCTGGTTGATTGGCATAAGATCCAATCGTAATAGAAATCAGGGATTTTCTAGCTTCGAATGAAGGCAATGGTGCGACGAAAGCTGGAAAATCAGCGAGTAATTGTGGTTTAATATCGCAAGGATGGGCGAATATCACAATGGTGAGCAAAGAGCGCATGCGGCGTGCAATGCGTATGAGAGAACGCTCATGTGCAGTAAAATCATTCGCACTGGCATTGATCCAAAGAAAGACGGTACGAGCAGAAACTTTTTCGAGTGTGGTAAAATCGGGATTTTCTCCGACTTCACAAGGCAATTTTACACCAGCCAATTCTCGTTTGATGGCTTCGATAATCCAATCATCGTCGGGCGTTTCTATCCAGATGACAGGTTCGGAGGCTTTAATACTGAGATAGATAGACTTGAGAAAATCGGATTCGAGCATTAGCGCATGACCTATTGAACGCAGAAATCGATCGCAATGGACATCGAAACGAGAATGCGATCGCCGGGTTTGAGTTCTGCACGGGTTTTATTGAGCGGGCATTGGTAACTGTTGAGAAAAGTCGCATTATGGTTGCAGAGGTCTTCGACAAAATAAACGCCATTGACATCTCTGTAGATTTGCAGGTGTTTTCTGGAGATGGTTCGATCCTGGCGCCAATACATGGCGAGATCGATGTCGGGATAATGTCCGGCCATGACATCTCTGCGTCCGACGGTGATATTTTCTCCTGTCAGGCGGATTTTGTTCACATAGGTGCCCCTGTAAAAGACTTCCTGGCCACCTTCGATAGACAGATAAACATCTTTGCCAGCATAGGGATCGTCGGGCAATTCAATGATTTGTGAGGTTAATGGTGAGGAATCAGAGAGGATTTCATCATCGAGTGCTTCAGTCTCTTCAATGATGATTCCGCCCCGATCTGTGATATAAACTTTTTCATCTATCATATTCATTCTCCTCGTTTGACTCAGAGATGTTTAATGCATTGGAAATTTTGGAAATCAATTTGGCAATTGCGCGATCATTTTCAGTTTCGAGGATAGAGAGTGCATCTTCAATAGTGATATGAGCTATGTCGTCGAGTCGTGTGACTTTTTCATCTCGATTAAAATCATCGCACAGAATAAGGATAGTTTTGGCATAGGGGCAGTTGGTGAGTGTGAGCTGGAGGAGTTCTATGGCCTGTGCTCGTGTAGATGCTCTCGATGCGGCCAGGGACTGGAAGATCGTCTGAATCATATCACGGCGATAAAGCGCCATCAGACCTTTGAACATTCGATAGAAAGCTTTTTCATATATAGTTTGGATATCATTTTCGAGATTCTTAGGATGTGTTTCTGCTTCCTGTTCACAGATTGCCTGTTCGAGAAGCAGGCAGGCCTGGCAAAGTTTGGCTTCATGTTCGACCAAATCGAGCGCGCATCTTCGAATATCGCTGTGAATCTGAATGTCCTGTGTATTATCGAGCAAGACGGCATCCAAAGTTGCTTCGCGAACTTTAGGGTTATCGTCGAGCAGCATATTGGTATCGTATTGAATTGACTTCTTCTGTGGGGCTGGTTCTGCTGCGGGTCCGGTAAGGGCTGTTTTTAGCGATTCCGGTTCGTTGGTCAGTTGTTTATAGAGATGGTATGCAGAATACCGGTTGAGGTCTCTGACAAAGAAGAGTGTAAGTCCGCTCACGGGGATGAGCAGGAGTGGGGTATATTGTGCTCCGAGAATCGGTGCGAGAAAATTGAGAAGACATCCTGCGCAAATGCCGCCCAGAGGGTTCATAAAACCTTTGAAAACGACTTTTGATCGGTTTCTGAGGAGTCTTGGCAGTGAAGAGATTGCAATTTCCCTTGCGGAGTCCTGGATGGTGAACCTGAGTGCAACATCCATAAACCTGAGTGCAACGACGCAGATTGCGTTGTAAATAAAACAGAATGGGAATGAGAAAAACAAGAGTACGAGTGGTGTGATTGCAAACAGTGTTCTTGTTTTGAATCGCGTCAGGAACTGTGAAAGGAGTGTGAGCTGGACGATGAGATTAAAGGTATTGGAGGCGGCATTAAAATGCCCGTAAAAGATGGCGATACCTTCTTTATCGTAATTCGTCTGCAAATAATATTTGAGAACAAAATCGATAATGTTGGTTGCCAGAGCGGTAAAGAAAAAAATGAGGGAAAGATTTTTGAGCAGTGGTGAGCTGGCAATGTCGCGTACTGCATAAATAAAATCTTCCTTGAGTGTCCTTTTGGACTCGCTTGTGGCTGAAAACTGTGTTTTTTCGGATCGACGATACTGTCTTAAAACGATGACGGGAATTGCCATCAGAATGAAACTGGAGATATCGGCGACAGGGAGAGCCGGCATTCCGAACCATTTGACGAGTCCGGGGATGATACATCCGGAGGCAATACCACCTAATGTGGATGCAGCACTGACGAGATTGAAAAGTCTTCGGCCCTGACGTGCATTAAAAGCATCGCCGATGGCATTCCATACGATGATATTACCGAGGGCAGGTGCGGTAATGAGGAAGATGGAATAGGCAAAGATGATGCTTGGTGATTCGAGATTAAGTGATTGAAAAAAGAAGATGCTTAAAGCAGAGAGTAATAAACTAGAAACGTTAAGTTTTGTAGCAGAAACCAGGCGCAGTAATTGAAAATAAACGAGTGAAACCGCCATCAATGCGACGCTTGAGAAGATGAAGAAATTCGCGACATTGATGGCAGGTTTTGCAGACAACAAAACCGCATCACTCAGCGTTCTGCCCAGTACGACGCTTGCGATGGATGAAAAAGTTCCCAAAGCCGCCATGAGTAAGGGAAACAATTCCCCCTGGCGGATATTAAAAAACCGAGAATCCCGAATCACTTGAACCTAGTACAAAAGAGGCGCGAATGAAGTCGCGCCTGGAGTGGCGCCTTCGAAAGGCGCCGAATAGTTTACCGCAAAACGGAACTAGAATCTAGCCTGAGCGAAAATACCGAGGCCCAAAACGTGTGGGTCGCGCATGTAGTATTCTGCGGTATAATCGACGGTATCTTTTCTGCGTCCCAATTGGTTGCGATCGTAGTTGTAGTTGATCTGTCCGATGAGGCTCATCATATCGGAGAGATCCCAACGCAGGGCGAGTTTGATGGAGTATACGGGTTCCGGTTTATGTCCGGATGGGAAAGCAATGATGGTACTGGAATCCATGACAGCAACGGTCTGCATACCGCCGGTGAGTTCGGAAGCATTGAGTGTTTCGCTGATACGTCCGCGGTAAGAAGCAGGTTTTTGAATGCCGAATTGAATCGAGGGTAAAAGGTTTGTGGATTCGAACCAATACTCACCTTTGACAGCAGCGAGTAATTCGCCTTCGCTGGAAGAACCGCCGGGGAGTGTCATGTAAGGATCGAGGCCAGGTACGTTGAAGAGAATGAAGTAGAGATCTCTGTAGACGAGGTCGAGATTAATGGCGAGTTTTCCAACATACATATCGGCGCGGAAAGCACCGGCGAATGCGTCAATTCGTTTGGTGGAGCCGATTTTGTCAGAGTCACCGAGAACCTGTGTCAACCAGTTTCCTTCGACGGATGCACGCCATGTGAATTGCTCGTAGTTGGAGGGTTTACGCAGGAAATAGTTGGAAGCTTCAAAAGCGTCGTCATTGTTCCGATAGAGGCGATAGTCGATGGAACTTTCGGGTTTGAATCCATCTGAGACAGCGCTCAGACGTGCGGAAACGCCGCCCGAAACGACTTTTTTGCCCTGGACGCCTTGTTTGGGGTTGTGGCCAGCATCAAAGATGGCACCATTGGTTTCGATACCAAACATGTGTCCGATATAGCCGAGTCCGAAGATACCGCCCCAGAATGCACCGAGTTCGCGGTTGGCCACATCGGTCTTATCTTCGGTAAGAATGAGCTGACGGGTAGATTTAGCACCTGCGAGCAAATAGAAGCCATCCCAATCGAAGCGCAGTCTCATACCCGGTGTAGCAAATTGTGATTTTTGCTGGGTAAAGATTTTATTGCCGCCCCATGAGAGGTCATAGGTATAACCGGCACGGAAACGGTCTGCGTTTGTGGGGAAGAATGTGAATTCGAGCTGACGGCCGGAATCTTTTGTATGGCCTTTGTCGTCTTTTTCGGTATCGGTGAATGAATATCGTGCTCTTAAGTAGGAGCCGGCATCACGAAGTTTGATATCTCCAGCGCTGAATCCATTTTCGGGTTCGGTGAGTACACCGAGACGGGCAACGAAGGCAGCATCCGTGGTCAAATTATCGATAAAGCCGGGCATTTCCTTGTAAATTACGAGGTGTGTGAGGGTTTCATCACCGTTGTCCTGGCTGTTGAGGTTTTCGAAAGGATAGAAAACGCCTTTACGGGCACCGAAGTCGATTTCGGGGCTGTTGATAAGAGATTCACCTGGATCAGACAGGAGGTTGTCATCGCTGAAGACGAAGCTCAGGCGTGTATCGACAAAATCACCTGCTGTTGCGACAGGAGCAGCTAGGACAGAGGCCAGAACACAAGCCATTACTGTACGAACGCCATTAAAGCCTTTGTGATTAGAATGAGAGAATCTCGACTGCATGAATGCTTCTCCTAAGATGACGGGAAAAGAAAGAACCCGAATATAATTAAAGTTTAAAACTCAGTAACTTAGTTGTTGTAGTTTTCGCGGCATCGAAGCAGCGATGGATCAAGTGGTTTGTTGTTCTTGTCTGTATTATGGGTTTTACGATACTTTTCGAATGCCTCGCATGTACAAACGCCGCCGTCGGCTTTGCAGGTTTCCCAGCATCCATACTGACGGTCATCCGCGTAGCAATTGGCAAATTCTATTTCTGCCTTGGCATTGAATTCTTCGTCCATAATGAGGTCCGTTTTTATGCGTGGTTCGATGACGGTCATAACCATAGCGGGACGCCATTTGGAGGCAAAGCACAGAGCAGTACCGGAACAGCCTGGGAGGATTTGTTTTAAGTTGCCAGTGAGACGGAGGAGGTGTCTTTGCGGACAGCGCATCATCCTTCTTCCTGTCGTCAAATCATCCCAAGTGACACATCCTTTTGTAATATCAAACCCAGAAATGAGTGAGGAACTTGATACAGACACTTCTGCACCTGTGGTATCCGAAATGCTGCCATCCGGATTCTTTTCAATCGTCCAGGCTTTCCATTGATCATAGCTGTCGAGATTGGATAATTCTGTGCAGCGTTTAGAGTTGTTGGAACAAGCTGTACGGCAGTCAGATTCCTCTGAATTGGATTCAATTTTTCCGTTGCCATTGTCATCGCAATTAATGAATTCGGTAGATAAACGAATATTTTCAATTGTAATGACGGAGCCTTCGAGTTTTTCGAGGGCATTGGTTTGAGTTGGATGAGTTCTGACAGAAGACCCATCATAGCCTACTTTGCCCGTTGAGGCTGAGAGTTCATTCAGTTTAAGGATATCGGCTGTAAGTACTCTTGGTGCCGGCGGTGCCACATAGGCAAAAGTCTTCTTTTCTTCTTTTGTGAGAACATGATCATAGTAGACATCGGAACAGTCAACAATGGCGTTCATGGCCTCGAGTTCTTCGGGCGTACAGTCACGGACTTCTCCAGTCTCTTTGTCGATACAGGTACCGACGCCTTGTTCGCCATCTTCGGGAGCGGGATCCGTATCTTCGGCGGTTGAACGTTCTTTGTTTTGGATGCCCCAGGACGGGAACTGGAGTTGTGTCATGCCTGTAAATTCAGCAATACCGCCGGATACTTCACAAACACGGTCACCAATTTCTACGCGGCCTGGCTGTGAATAGGTGAAGATGAAGATGGAGTTGTAATCATCATCACCGAGATCGGTCAGATAAAAACCGGTAGAAACGACATTTGTTACGACGAGATCATGACCTTTTTGAGCTTTGATTTGACCATATTCGCGAAGGAGCGGTGAATCACCATCAAGTTGATCCGGGTTGTATTGAATCATTTTGATGGTTTGCTGCTCAAACGTATATTCCTGGCTGACACCGGTTGCCAGTGAAGGCTCACATTTGCGTCTATCTGCGGAATAACGGTCATTGGGGCAGACCATTCCTGGCATACTTAAGACTGGTTTTTGATCGACGTCTTCGACCCAAATCCGAGTTGGCCCATAGGCGTAGCGCAATTGGATGTCTATACCTTCTGAAAATGTTACGGTGCCATCTTCATTTTCAATATATTCCCCTGCAATGCCGTTTTGGAATGTCACATGGTCAATATCGAGTTTTCCCGGTACGGCATTGATTGAGACGGTGTCGTTGTAGTCAGGAAGAAATTCTCCATCGATTCCGACGGCACGTGCTTGCAGGCGCATCTTAAAGCATGTTTCGCCGGCGGGGCATTCACCTGCTGCATTGACAAATGAAGTCGGATACTTGAGCGGGTTAGCTTCAGTTCCAAATCCGCCTATATAGGGAACGACTGTGACTTTAAAGGCGTGAACACCTTCAAAATGGTTTTCTTTGGTTTCGGTGCAGCTCAGCAGGAGTGGGGTAAAAGCAAAGCATGCTGCCAGTGCAAAACAGGATTTTAAAGCAAATCTTTTTTTCATCTGAATCGCCTCCCCCTATTAATAACAGGCATCATACCCTGCTTCCTGGAGTGCTTCCATGATAGCTGGGCCGTTGCTGTAGCTATTGATTTCGTCTTCGAGATTTTCATTTCTTGGACGAACGGAATTTTGACGTCCGTCGGTACTTGCTATGAAGCATGCCACGGATTCACAGATTTTTTCAGCGGTTGCGGATGCGGTTTTAACACAGTTGTCGTACTCACTGATCTCACTTAACCCTTTGCATTGCGGGAGATTGGGCAGATACAGTTCGACGCATGCCTGATACAGGCTTGTCTTTGATTTGTCTGTACATCTCGAACCTGCTACGAATTTGCCCGGATTATCGGGATCTGGCAGTGTACCGTTTTCGCCATCCTTGTAACAAGATTCAATTGCATCATCATAATACTTGTTGTCACAGTATTGTGCGTATGCGCCTTTGATACAGGTATCGTACTCGGAATTCTTGCTCAGGCCGGCACAGCGGCTTGGTCCCGAGCCATCTTTTTTATCGTCTGCGTTGGCCAGACAAACTTCCTGCTCGCTGTATTTATATAACTCTTTGCACCAACGGATTTCGAAGTCCGTTGTATCAGCTTTGCAATTGCGCAAACGTTTACAGGAACCGGGATTTTCACTGAATTCCACTTGGCTTTTTGCAATGTCAAGGTCTCTTTTGTTTTGGAAATCAGGAGAATTTTCCCGCGCACTCACTTGAGCTTCAATCTGCTGATGTGCTGCCTCATCCAACTCTGAGACGTTGTGTTCAGTCATATATGCGTTGATGAGTTCTGCACGATAGGCATTGAGCTGAATCTGATACTGGTTTGCAACATGTTTTTCGACATCATCAAGACATCGGTTATAGCATGAAGTCTGTTTTTCGATGCCGTCGATGAGCACTTCTCGAAGTGCAACACCGGTATCTTTTTGGGTCGTGTTGTACTTGAGCGTTGAGAATCCGGAACCACCATGGGCCATGTAGTTGTTGGTTGCAAATTTATAGAACCATTGGGGCTGCATTTTTTCGATGCATGCCTTATAAATACCGACCTCCGTATCTTCGATTTCCTTGCAAACAGAGATCTGTTTATCGCCTTCACCAAATGGACAATCCGCATCAGTTTCGCAGCTCTCACGAACAAACGTAATATCTTTGGCAAAGTGGACATTATAAATATTGTTGTCCGGATTGTCAGGATCTTCGTAGGTGAGCTCGCAGTAACTTGGACGCGGTGTTATGCGTTTGCACACGGCGTTAAAGGCGTCTGTTCTGTATTGGTATTCGAAAAGGTAGCCCAAATCAAGATAGTCATCGACGACGCGTTTGGCCGTATGACAATCGAGGGTATATCGAACACCAGCGACCTGAATCTGGCTTTGGCACCCACGATTCATGGAACGGTAAGTATTGAAGTCGAGTAATGACCAGACTTCGGTACCAGAAAGAAACATGGATGCAAGTGAATTGGGGAATGGGAATACGTTGTAGAGCTGATCGTTGGTAACTGGACCCTGATTGACGTCTGTTCGGATGCCCAGAGAGTTGGTGGCACCAAAATCGGATTCAACGCGCTGGCGCATAATCATCATATCGGCCAGGAAATTGCCGAGAGGAGAATCTTTACCACCCGAACCAAAACGTTTCAGTGTTTGGGGAGCATAACCGACAATATGGCGCAAATTGAGGCGTCGTGCGAGCTCTCGTTCATAGGGAGCAAGCAGTAAAGCAAGCTCTGCATCGTCGGCTATGTTCGATTCGATGGGAATCGGTTTGTATTTGTGACTCACAAGCGTCAGGTCCCATGGGCGTTTTTCAACACCATTTGGGTATAGGTCTGTGCGGACTGTGTAGTCGGGATAGAAAACACCTTCAAAATGACCGACATATTTCATGAATGCACCGGAGTGCACGAGCGGAACCATCTTGGGGGCTTCATTGCCGTTAATGTCAATGTAGGCATCGGGAATGATCTTGGGAGGATTGAGAACGACGTGGAGATGGCCGCCAAATACAACGTCAAGACCCACTGTCTTTCGGATGATATCTTCATCTTCACCAAGGCCAAGGTGGGTGACCATTGTCAAAATATTGGCATCGTTTCTTAGCAGGTCTATGTAACTCTGAACCAGCTGAACATTTTCGAGAACCGTAATACCCAGGCTGTTGTCACCGTAAGTACTCGAGGACATACTCGAATAGTTGGCCATGCCGATGACTGCGACTTTGACGCCGTTTGCATTCAAAATCGTATAGGGACGAGCAACGTCCTTGAGCGGGAGGTATTCATTGCCCTGGGTCGGTTTCCACTGATAGTTGGCTGCCAAAATCGTAAACTGTGCTTTCGAGAGTTTATCGTAAAGGTTGGCTACGCCATGATCGAATTCGTGGTTGCCGATGATAAATGCATCCATGCCTAAATAATTTAAGGCATAAATCTCTACCTCACCATTATACTCATTGAAAATTGGTGCACCCTGAAAGACGTCGCCACTATCGACATGAACGCTGTGCTGTGCCTGTGAACGTATCTTTCGTATCACCGTTGCTGCACGCGCGATTCCGCCAAACGGCTCATTGGCCTGCGTCATGCCAATGCGCTCGTCGGTTGCCATCAAATCCATATCATAAGGCAAAAGTCGACTGTGAATGTCGCCCGTATGGATTACGGTCAATCGGATACCGCTTTCAAAATCGATGTCGTCACTTTCCACTTCCGTTGTACATGCAGACAGATGACATGCCAGCATCAGAACGGCCCATAGACCCATCAGTTTTTTTGTCGTTCCCATGTTACTCCCCAGGTTTTAGCCTGTGCTACTTGTGCACTGTAAACATATCAGCGCGTTGCTTTTTTTTATTCCATATTCCCAAAAGTGTAAACCGACAAATAACGCATTTATGCATTCATTCATTTCATTTTTTTTGACTTTAAAACCTACATTTTACCACCTTGGAGGTGCTTAGAATACATTGGGCGAGAACCAATTAATTATTGAATGGAATCTATAACGGGAAAGAATGCATGATATCTGTCTAAATGGGTTGATAAAAAAAAATGAAAAAAAAATGTAACAATGCTTTTGTCCCTGGCATCATCCTATTGAAGGAATGAGCCTTCATGACCTGTGCATCCCTATTTGGAGGTGATATATGTATTTATCAGGATTTGCCTGACAACAGACATTTACCCCAACATAATATACAGCCAGCCGAGGGGCGGCTTACAGGGTTAGAGCTCCGGACGCGGATCTGATGCTGAAGTGCTGTATATGCCAGGCACATTGGCTTGCCTTTTTTTACAACGGTAATCGTTGGAAAGGGTGAGGTGTGCCAAGACCGAGCGAATTTGGGGTCGGGCGTCGGTCGGCGGGTGGGAATGGGATAGAGGAAACCCTTGGGTTTCCTAGAAGTCTACCTTATCCCGCCTTCCGCCTTCCGCATTCAGTAGGCCCTTCACTCTAAGCTTCAGACTTTCCCTTTAGTTTTGCAAATCCAATTCCGCATTCCGCCTTCCGCCTTCCGCATTTATTTTGGCGTATTTGGCGCAGCCAAATAGCCAAAATGCCCCGGCGTATTCGACGTGAGTCGAAAAGCAGGGGCCATACAAAACCCAAAAGATTGCCTCATTTTTTCATTAGCATAAACATATTCGGCGGGAGGGTTTTGATGCATGGATGATAAGCTCAAAGACATGAATCTCGAAGATTTACATGTGGATGCCATGGATGGCACAGCGAAAAAGGCCCAAATAGAGGCGGATGCTGACCAGGCAGAAAAAGGCAGGACAGATGTGGCGGCGCCTCCATCGGATAAAGAAGCTGCTTCCCCATCGAACGAAGAAGCTGCGTCCTCGCTGGATAAAGAGGAATCGCACGGTGAGGCTACTGTAAATGCCGATTCTTCCGGGGAGCGTTCGAGTATTCCGTATGGCCGGACGACGAAGCTCAGCGATATGGTGCCCAAAATCAGTGAAAAACCGAGGCATCAGATACGTACCATGCAGGATCGCGAGATTTCGATGATTCTCAAGACTCAGGGACGGGCACTGAGCCAGGCATTGATGAGCATCGCCGGAACCAGACAGCGGTCTGGCAGATTATGGATGACGGCAGGGGCCATGTTTCTCGTCATTGCCCTGTTGATTATCCAGGTTTATTACCGCCATCGCGAGCTCAACCTTGGTTATGAACTGAGTGCTGCCATCTCGCAGCGTGAGGCGCTCCTCGAGGAAAACCGCAAACTGCGGATAGAGCTGCGCGTACTCAGCCGAAGGGATAACCTTGAGGCGGTTGCAGGAAAACAGCTCGGTATGGTGACAATCCGTCCGGAACAGGTACTCATTTACGATTTGAACAAAAAAACGCCATCGGATCCTTCGAATCCGAAAAAACGGATCGATGGGCTCGATAATGTCAAGCGCATTGGGGAGGAATAGGCGTGTACAACCAAGTCAGGGAAGACGCAGAGCGCCAGAAAAAGCAGAACAGGGGTGCCTGGGTACGTATCATTTTTATTGGGATTGTTCTCACGGCGATTTTTTCTCTCATCGGTGTGCATATTTATAAGCTTCAGGCCGAAGAAACGCATCTGCAGCGGCGTGCTGAACGCCAGAGTACCGGCCGAATTACGCTCGGTGCCGGCGGTGAGAATGAGCTCGATGGACATCGCGGTTATATCTATGACCGCCAGGGATACGAACTCGCGATTAGTGTCGAAACCCCCAGTGTTTTCGCGCATCCGAAGCAAATTGATGATGTCGAGGGGACTGTTCTGGCACTGAGCAAAGCCCTCGAGATGGACAGTGCCGAAATTCGGAAAAAAATCATGTCGGATTCGCCATTTGTTTGGATCGTGCGAAAAACGACGCCAGACAAAGGTGCGGCTGTCAAAGCGCTTCATTTAAAAGGGGTTGGAATGAAGCGCGAAAGCAAGCGGTATTATCCGGGGCAGGAATTGGCCGGTCAGATTCTCGGGTTCGTCGGCCTCGATAATGTTGGCCTGGAAGGTGTAGAACTCGCTTATGACAAGTATTTACGCGGGGATGTGCTTCGTATCCGCGGCATGAGGGACTCCAGGGGACGCGTTATTCTGACGAGTGACTCGCCACGTTTGAACATGCTCGAAGGAAGTTCCATCACCCTGACGCTCGACCAGTATATTCAGAAAATATCCGAAATCGCACTTGATCGGACTTGCCGGAATTTTTCGGCAAAGGCCGGTGTTGCCGTCGTTTTGGATCCGTATACCGGTGAGGTTTTGGCAATGGCCAACTGGCCAAGGTTTAATCCGAACCGCTTTAATGATTACAAAAATAAAGATGATATGAAAAATCGTGCTGTATTGGATGCCTATGAACCCGGCAGCATGATGAAGCTCATTACCTATTCGTCGGCAGTCGAAGGGGCCCATGTTCGGCCGACCGATCCCGTCTCCCAGAATCACGGCAAAATTACAATCGGCAAGCATACCATCTCTGATACGCACAGCATTCCCGACATGACGGCCGAAACCGTCGTAAGTGAATCTTCAAACATCGGTGCCTATCGACTCGCTCAAAAACTCGGAAAGGAAAACTTTTACAATTATCTTCGAAAATTTGGTTTTGGTCAGCGCACGGGGATTAATATTGCCGGTGAATCTGCAGGTATTTTGTGGAACTACAAACGGTGGCAGGAAGTCATGTTTGCAAATATCGCATTCGGGCATGGTGTCAGCGTTTCGCCTTTGCAAATCGCTGTCGCTGTCGGCGTCATTGCCAACGGTGGTAAACGCATGCGCCCGTGGCTGATCAAGGAAATTCGCGATCATGAGGGGAATCTCATCGAAAAGGGCGAGCCAAAGGTCGTCGAAGAGGTCATTAGCGAACAGTCTGCCGCTATCGTGCGTCGCGCGATGGAACGCGTCGTTGCCGAAGGTACCGGCATGCGCGCATGGGTTTCGGGATATCGCGTCGGCGGCAAAACCGGAACCGCGCAAAAAGTCGATCCCAGAACACATGCCTACGGCAATCAGTATATGGCCAATTTTATCGGCATTGCGCCTATCGATAATCCCAATATTGTCGTCGTCGTCATGATCGACGCACCCAAACCGCTGCACAGCGGCGGCATGGTTGCAGCACCGACGTTTGCCGAAATCGTCACACAGGTTCTGCCGTATCGCGGTGTTTATCCGAAAATTGTGACAGATGGCATTCTCGATCCCTTTGCCGGAATGGCTTTTACACAGAAAGAAAAAACGGATTCAGACAATAAGGATAACGCTATTCCCAATGTCCAGTCCTGCGATGATTATGTCGTTGTCCCGGATTTCCGCGGCAAAAGCGCACTCAATGCACTCGAAATTGCTTCCAATGCCTGTATTGAACTTAATATGCTGAACTCCGGTTTTGTTTCTACGCAGTGGCCTGCTCCGGGGACGCGCGTTTCTGCACATTCCCGCGTCGAACTTACATTGCGTGGGAATTATCATCAAAAAGGGCGCGATTGATTTGGAATTTGAAAGCCAAATTCCGAATGAGGTTTGTATTTCATATAAAAACAGAATAACCTAGAGCGTGCATGCGTTGCGCATGGTGCATTTGAAATAAGGAGTTTTACCATGGTCAAAAAAGTCGACGAAAACGATGCCCGCCAAGTGATTGCTGTTCTTGAGAAAATACTCGCCAGCAATGAATCGATCAAAGCACTCTGTGAAAAGAATAAAAAAATTGCTCAGCACCTTGCGAAGGAAGATAAGCTCGAGAAACGCACCGCTCAGCTCATTATTATGCATTACTCCAATCTTTACGCAGCCGGAGGCGGTGCCAGCGCGATTCCCGGTCTGATTCCCGGAATCGGTCTCATTTATTCGCTGCTTGGGACCACGGCGCTCAACTCTTTCCTCATGCTCAAATTTGAATTGGAAATGAGCCTCGCACTCACCCATTTGGCCGGTTTTGATATCGAAGACCCGCGCGAGCGCAAAATCGCCTTCCTGCTTGCATGTACCGCCCTCGAAGATGCATACGACGAAGAAAAAGAGCCTTCCATCGGGACCGTTCTCGACCTCGCCATTAACGAATATTCGACTCGGGAACTCAGTAAAACACTCGTAAAAGCAGTTGCCCGCGTGATGATGATGTTCCTCGCAAAACGCTGGACGCGCCTGTTCCCGTTCGTCGGTATTGGCATTGAGGCCTCTGTCAACAAGGTTTTGAGCGCACAACTCGGCCGCGAATGCTGGCGTGCCATTCGTCGCCGAAGAGATGCACAGTAAGCCGTGTACATTGGGAGAGTCGGAAGACGATTCTCAATACAATTGAGCCGCGTTTCATCATTTATCGCCAAAACGGTTACAATTTTTATTTGTCATCAGTCTTTATATTATTATTTCGCGCGCTATCTTTAGATATGCGCGCGTTTGTGCCTATTGCATACGGCACAAAGTGTGCGCTATGCCTGCGGCATACGCGCACACAGCATGTTTTGGCTGCAGTACCTAAGGAGAGTGGACTATGAAATCGAAATATACCTGCCTGTTGGCTGTCGTTTGCATTCTCGCAGGGTGTGCCACCGAATCCGGGGACAATCAGGTCGAGCTGAAACGCTGTGACGATATGAGTGAATATTATTATTGTTCCTATGATAAAATCTGCTGTCAGGGGGAATGCCGCGCAATTGATGATGATAATTGCGGTGAATGCAATCGGGCCTGTGATGAAAATGAAATTTGCAGCGTTCAGAACGATGGTTCCTGGAACTGCAACTGCAAAGCGACGAATAATATTTGTACTCAGACATGCTGTGCCGATGGATGCGTAGAACTGGCCAATAATTCAAGTCATTGCGGCGCATGCGGAAATACATGTTCAGAGGGCGCAGTTTGTTTTGGCGGCGCCTGCAAATGCGTTGGAAACATGGTCAATTGCGATGGCGAATGTGTGGATGTTTCTACGAGCATGACAAACTGTGGCGTTTGTGGAAATGCATGTCCTGATTATTTGAATGCCGATCTTCATCTGTCTACGAGCTATTGCAGCGGAGGGCGTTGCTATACCGTTTGTGAGTCTGGATATACAAATCATGATAGCGATATTTCGAATGGATGCGAATATTCGAGTTATTATTGCGGCAATGGGGTAATCGATCCCGGGGAACTTTGTGATGGATATGCCTTGAATATGCAGACGTGCAAAACGGTGCTCGGTGACAATTATTCCGGAGCTGTGCACTGCCAGGAGGGGTGTCTTGGATTTGATACTTCTGAATGTGTTTCCCTGGTTTCATCCGCAGTATGCGGCAATAATGTTGCCGAAGATGGTGAGTTGTGTGATGGCACGGATTTGAAGGGAAAAACATGTGCATCCATTTTTGGGGAAGACTCTGTCGGAACACCGGCTTGTGTAAACTGCACGACGATTGATGCAGGTTCCTGCACTAATACGGGAACGACGGAACCTGCTGGCTGTACGGATGGAGAATTCCAATGCAAGGGGCAGGTTTTGCAAAAATGTAGTGCAGGAGAATGGTCTGATGAGCAGACTTGCCCGCAAACCTGCGATGCATCCCAGAAAAAGTGTACAGAAACCGAAACCTGCTCGGGCGGAACTTATCGCTGCAATGGGAAAATACTGGAAATCTGTGCCAGCAATGCATGGAGTACCGTCGATAATTGTACCGCTATCTGTGATGCAGGCTTAAAAAAATGTATTCAGTGTAAAGTTGATTCAGACTGTGGGTCGGGGAAAAAGTGCAATAGTGCTTATACCTGTGAAGCTTCGGGCCCTGCATCATCCGGATATGAAACAATTTTCGAGCTGTCATCGGGATTTACCAAACCGGATGCGAATTCCAATCCGGCTGTGATTGAAGATGGTTCTACTTTTACAACCAAAGATGTCATGAGCAGTGGGACTGGTATCAATGTTGGCCCATGGGGGACGGGGACTGAACCGGATTTTGATTCCAAATATATTAAAATTACACTGGATAGTAGCGCTCTTTCAAAATTATCCAATAAATCACAGGCTGCGATGACTTTTTACTATGGATCCAATGGCAAGCTGGGGACAAATGCCAAAATTGCAGTCGCTTTTTATGCAGATTCTACGAGAATTGGCAATTATTGTTCCTATGCCCTCAACGGTACAAATCAGTCCGATAATCTCAGCAGCCCCTGCGAAGTGGCTTTAAGCGGAAACAATAATATCCATCTCCGTATTGTGGCCTATGGTGCATCCTCTGCTACGAGCGGGACGATACGATTATATCCGCCCGTTGTGGTTCAGGCTAAATAGTGGGATAAGGAAGTGACCATGATAAGACGAAAACACATCTTGCACGATATTGCTGCTTTGGGGTTGGCCATTTTCGGTTTGTATGCTTGTTCTCAGGATAGTCTCAAAGATGTTGCCGTGGTTCCCGAGGATGAATCTTTGGATCCCGGCCCTGGGTTACAATGCGGCAATAACCAGGTAGTATGCGATAATACGTGTGTCCATTTGGAAGATGATCCGGACCATTGCGGAAAATGCGGAAACAATTGCGGTGAGGTTCTCGGAGCCAGTGCTGCAGAGTGGATATGCCGGAACAATGAATGCGTTGCGCAGGCATGCCGGGCCCATTATCATTTGCAGAATGGCGAATGTGTGCCGGATGATGAGAACTCTTGTGCAGGGATGGATTGTACGTCACTTCCCGGATGGGGTTCGGGTAAGTGCGATGAATTATGGGGGTGTGAAGCTGAGAGCTGTCAGGATGGATATCATCTGAACACAGAGGGGACGGATAGTCCGTTTTGTGAAGATGATGCAATACAAGGCTGTATAGATTCTGATTCCTGTCAATTGGACGAAGGTGCTAAGGAAATGGCCTGCAACGAAGGGATATGCACGATTGCTCAGTGTGATTTGACTGCTTATCACTGGGACAACGATCATACTGCATGTGTAAAAAATACCATCGAAGAATGCGGCGCACCTTTTGTAAATTGTATGAACTATGCCGGCTGGAATCCGGATGACGAAAACAACCGCTGTGATCTGAATAAAGATGGGGTCGTAAGCTGCCTCGCGAATTCTTGTCAGTCGGGGTATCATGTTTACGGTGGGCCAAATGCGCCCTGCGAGATGGATGATCATGAGAATTGTGGAAAACATGGGGGGGCATGCAAATCAGATGAATTGTGTGCGGGCGGTTCATGCATTTTGGAATGTGGTTCTGAACAGAAAAAGTGTGGTGAGATCTGTGTCGATGTGGCTTCCAATTCGCAGAATTGCGGTGACTGCGGCAAAGTGTGTTCTGCAAATGATGTCCCTCAGGCTGCATCTTTTACCTGTAAAGGCGGTAAATGTCAGGCCATGGCATGTAATACAGGGTTCCATGTCAACAACGGACAATGCGAAGCAGACAATGAGAATAATTGCGGTGCAGCCTCTGTGAATTGTCATAGTGCATTAGCCGGGAGCAGTAAGGTTACCTGTAAAGAAGGCAAATGTATCGCAACCGCATGTGCTTCTGGCTATCATCTTAAAAATAATAAATGTACGACAGATTCTATTTTTCATTGCGGATCAGAAGAACATTCGTGCAAAGACACAGGCGTCGCCGGCGTCACTTGTGATAATGGCAAATGCATTGTAAGTTCCTGTTTTTTACATTATCATGTTTATAATAATACATGTGAGCCGGATTCTCTTTCAAACTGCGGCGCTCATGGTAATGCATGCACTGCGGCAAATAATATGAATGCAGAATGCTGGATGGAAAGCTGCCGAAGTAAGTGCAAGGATGGTTATGAAGATTGCGATAAAGATAAAACCAATGGCTGTGAAATTAAATTGAGCGATTATAAACTAAAATCCTGTTATTTTTGTGAGAATGAATATGAAGAATGCGGATATCATTATAAAAATTCATCTGTCCGGTTATGTGTAAAATTGGATAGTACAATTGCTAGAGCATATTGTTCAGAATATTGTAATCATGAAAAAGGAAAGGGAGGTCAGAAAAATCAATATAACGTAACACGCTGTTCACCGGGGCAAAGCTGCACCTTGAGTGGATATGATATTGTGTGTAAATAACGATATATTTTGAAATTTTAAGATATTCCTTCGCATTTCGATAATCCTTTCTGTTTGTCGTTTATGAGAGGACACTGTTGGCATGAACGATTGAGTCAAACTTATCTTGACAGTGTGCACGGCAGGGGCGTTGCGGGGTGTCCCCGCATTGGGGGTAGGCGCGTATGACGATCCGCAGGAAATTCCTTCGGATCGTCATAGCGCCGTAGGGGGCCATGCCCCCTCAATATTAAACATCATGATGATTCCGACAGAAAGTCGGTTAAAGGAGACCCCTTGAGAATAGTACTTTATTATGCCATGCCAGGTGAAATCGCCTCCCTGATTGAACAGGGGGCAAAGTTGCTGAGCGAGTTTGCCGGTATTAAGGTTTATCATATCGCTGATCAGCCGCATGAGGTCATTGCCGTGGCCGGAGGGGTTGGCAAAGTCAATGCTGCGATGGCTGTCCAGTTTATCATTTTAAAGTATGATCCCGATTTGATCATTGACGTTGGCGTTGCCGGATGTTTTGAAAATGTCGAAATCGGGACGCTTTTAATTGCGCGGGCTTTTGTACAGCATGATGTGGATACGACAGCCGTGGGTGATCCCATTGGTCTGGTGAGCACTGTCAATTGTGTTGAATTTCCGGTCGAGGCTTTTGATATTGTCTGTCAGACGCTTGACAGACTTGGCATTGCGTATATGCCGGGCCTTGGTGCTACCGGAGACTGGTTCGCAACGGGCACCGAACGCGCAAAGTGGATTAGCAGTACCTTTAAGCCGCTGTTTTGTGATATGGAAGGAGGGGCGATTGCTCAGGTTTGCTATCGCAATCAAGTCAAGATGATGGCAATCAAATCCGTTTCGGACTGTCTTTTTGGTGATGGCAATTACCAGTTTAATTTTCCGAAAGCGATGGAGAATCTCAATCAAATTGTCATGCAAATGATACAAAATATGGAGCATATTTTGTGAAACGCATAGTGGGCACTCTCGTCATGGGGAGTTAAAGATAATATGCAATGCTTTCTGTGGGAGGATGGGATGATGCATTTAAAACGTATCTGCTTTTGGGGAATCATCGCGGCATTTGTGGTGAGTGGAATGAATAGCTGTTCGCAGGATGAGGCACACAGTGTTGATCCTGTGAACGAGCAAGATCCCGATAATCCTCAGAAACCCGATGAACCACAGGGGCTAAAATGCGGCAACAATCAGGTGATATGCGATGGGGTTTGCGTTCACCTGGAGGATGACGTGGATCATTGTGGTGCCTGCGGGAATAAGTGTGCCGACAGCCTTGGGGATGGTGCTGCCGAATGGATATGCCACAAGAATGCATGTGTGGCGCAGGCATGCAAGGCACACTATCATTTGCAGGATGGTGCATGTGTCGAGGATGATGTTTATCATTGTGCCGGGACCGATTGCACATCATTGCCAGGATGGGATTCGGGGTATTGTGATAAGATTGGTCAATGTGTGGCAGAAGCCTGTCTCGATGGGTATCAATTAAATCATGACGATATCCCGTTCTGCGAGGAGTATGTTCAGGATTGCGATGGGGATGCTTCTGTCTGTGAGCTTCGCGAAGGTGCCACCGAGATGGCGTGTGTTGAAGGGAAATGCGCCATTTCCAAATGTGATACCGACCATTATCACTGGAATGAAGAGCAGACGTTATGTGTTGAGAACAGTATTCACGAATGCGGTGCCACCTTCGTCGATTGTACGAATTACGGCGGCTGGAATCCAGAGGATGAAAACAATCGCTGTGATCTGAATGAGGATGGGGTGGTTAGCTGTATTGCGGCATCCTGCCTTCCGGACTATCACGTGTATTACGGGCCGAATGCTCCCTGTGAACCGGATGATCACGAAAATTGCGGTGAACATGAACATGCCTGTGAAGAAAACCAGGTATGTCTGGATGGGGTATGTACCATCGAGTGTGCGGATGGTTTGAAAGATTGCGATGGTACCTGTGTCGATCTTGCGTCCAGTCTGCAGCACTGTGGGAGTTGTGGTGCAGCATGTACGGCTGATGTATTTGAAGGGGCGGGGGAACTGGCCTGTGAAAATAGTGCATGCAAGGTAAAATCGTGCAAGGGCGGATACCATCTATATGATGGTAAATGTGAGAAAGATACTGAGTCGGATTGCGGGAGCCATGGCACTGTGTGTGCCAGTCATTTAAAATGTGTCAATGGCAAATGCGGTTGCAGCAGCGGGACGGATTGTGGTTCGAGTTGTGTCAATACTGCGAATGACAAGAACAATTGCGGTGCATGCGGTAATGTTTGCAAGAGCCATCTGGTTTGTTCCGGCAGCAAATGTGGTTGCAGCAGCGGTACGGATTGCGGTTCGACCTGTGTGGATTTACAATCGGACAATAATAATTGTGGTTCTTGCGGCAACAAGTGCGCATCCAATAAAAAATGTTCAAATGGCAGCTGCGTGTGCAATTCGGGTACAGCTTGCGGTTCGTCCTGTGTAGATTTAAAAACGGACAATAGCAATTGTGGTTCTTGCGGCAATAAGTGTCCTAGTGATCGATCTTGTCAAGCGGGGAGTTGTCAGTGCTCCAACGGCTATCAGAATTGTAATGGAATTTGTATAAATGTTTATGGCTCTGATTCTAATAATTGCGGTGCATGCAATCATTCATGTTATTATGTTAATGCCAGTTTTGGTTGTGCGGGTGGTTCGTGCTGGCATTCATGTTATAATGATTATATTGATCAAGGATGGGGCTGCGAATATGCACCAACACCAACCTGTCCGGCTGGCAATACAGGCATCGATTGCCAGCAATGCGCAGATGGATATACATATTGCGGAACCAGCGGTGGATATCCACTGTGCTTAAAAATGGGTGGTGTAATCCCTGCTACTTATTGTCAAGATTATTGTAATCATAGTCCTGGTTGGGGTGGGCATTGGACAAATGGACAGGGCGATTATTACATTACTCGCTGCAACAGCGGTCAAACATGTTATATGGCTTCCTGGAAAATCGGTGAGAAAGTTCAATGTCTATAATTCATATCTATCTGTGTTGAGTCATTAATCATTTTCATTTTGCTGATGCTTTGGGGGAAGACGGGGGAAAGCTTTTTTTTCGCATTGCAGGGAACGTTTTTCTGATCATTTCATTTGCAATATACATTTGAAGGAAGGACTGTATGAAGAAAACACAAAGCCTTTTATGGATTGTACTTTTGGCATTTGCTGTTTGCGGAGCGAATGGATGTTCGGATGATGCAGGTGAAGCAAGCGGTTCTCAGGTGGTTCCGATTGGGCCTGAGGAGCCGCAGGGGCTTACATGCGGCAACAATCAGGTGATATGCGATGGCGTTTGCGTCCATTTGGAGGATGACGTCGATCATTGCGGTGCATGCGGAAATAAGTGCGCCGATAGTCTTGGGGATAGTGCTACCGATTGGCTATGCCGCAAGAATACATGTGTGGCGCAGGCATGCAAGGCGCACTATCATTTGCAGGATGGGGCATGTATTGAAGATGACGCAGCGCATTGTGCCGGAATGGATTGTACATCTTTACCAGGATGGGATTCCGGCTATTGTGATACAACGGGGTTGTGCGTGGCAGAAGCCTGCCTTGATGGGTATCATCTCAATACGGATGAAACGCCATTTTGCGAGGAATATGTTCAGGATTGCGATGGGGATGCTTCTGTTTGCGACCTTCGCGAAGGTGCCACCGAAATGGCATGTGTTGAAGGGAAATGCGCCATCTCCAAATGTGATACCGACCATTATCACTGGAATGAAGAACAGACATTATGTGTTGAGAACAGCATTCATGAATGCGGTGCCACTTTCGTCGATTGTACAAATTACGGCGGCTGGAACCCGGAGGATGAAAACAACCGCTGTGATCTGAATGAAGATGGGGTGGTAAGTTGTATTGCGGCATCCTGTCTTCCGGACTATCACGTTTATTCCGGGCCGAATGCTCCCTGTGAGCCGGATGACCACGAAAATTGCGGTGAACATGAGCATGCCTGTGCAGAAAGCCAGGTATGTCTGGATGGTGTATGTACCATCGAGTGTGCGGATGGTTTGCAAAATTGCAGTGGTGCCTGTGTCGATCTCGCGTCCAGTTTACAGCATTGTGGGAGCTGTGGTGCAGCATGTACGGCTGACGTATTTGAAGGGGCTGGGGAACTGGCCTGTGAAAATAGTGTATGCAAGGTGAAATCATGCAAGGGCGGATACCATTTATTTGATGGTAAATGTGAGAAAGATACCGAGTCGGATTGCGGGAGCCATGGTACTGTGTGTGCCAGTCATTTAAAATGTGTCAATGGCAAATGCGGTTGCAGCAGCGGGACGGATTGCGGTTCGGGCTGTGTCAATACTGCGAATGACAAGAACAATTGCGGTGCATGCGGCAATGTTTGTAAGAGCTATTTGGTTTGTTCCAACAGCAAATGCGGTTGCAGCAGCGGGACGGATTGTGGTTCGAGCTGTGTGGATTTAAAATCGGACAATAGCAATTGTGGTTCTTGCGGCACTCAGTGTGTATCCGGTAAAAAATGCTCAAATGGCAACTGTGTGTGCAATTCGGGTACAGCTTGCGGTTCGGCCTGTGTGGATTTAAAATCGGACAATAACAATTGTGGTGCGTGTGGCAATAAGTGTACTGGCGGAACCAGCTGTAACAATGGCAGTTGCAAGTGCCCAAGCGGCCAGAGTTTTTGTAATGGATCTTGTGTTGCTTTAAATACAAACAGCAATTGTGGCGCTTGTGGTAATGCGTGTGGATCCGGTAAAAAATGCTCAAATGGCAGCTGTGTGTGCAATTCTGGTAGTGCTTGTGGTTCTGCCTGTGTGGATTTAAAATCGGACAATAACAATTGTGGTGCGTGTGGCAATAAGTGTACTGGCGGAACCAGCTGTAACAATGGCAGTTGCAAGTGCCCAAGCGGCCAGAGCTTTTGTAGTGGAAAATGTATCAATGTTTATGGATCTGATTCTAATAATTGTGGTGGGTGCAACGTGAAATGTGGCTCAAATCAGACCTGCACCAATGGAGTGTGTAAAAATAATTGTCCGACTGCCACGACAGGCTCAGATTGCCAGAGTTGTGCATCTGGATATACCCGATGCGGATATAGAGATGGATATCCACTGTGTCTGAAGCTAGGGCTGCTAAGTAGTGCGTATTGTGATGAATATTGTAATAAGACCGGAAAAACTGGGATTTATAATGGGCAGTATGGCTATTATAATGCTGCAATGTGTAATCCTGGTCAGACATGCTATATCAATAGTTATACTGATAAAGATGTAAAATGCAAATAGACCATTGATGGAGTTTTATTGATCTGTGGTTATGGTTAATATGGAATTGATATAAACCGGATATTTAACCGATTGCAATTTTGGCTCAAAAATTGCTATAATTCGCCGCCGTGTTTGCCAGGCAGGCAAATGCGCATTCATTTTTAAAGATTTGAAAGACCATCCCGAAGGAGATTTTTATGGCTAACGCTCGTGATATGATGAAGAATGTCAAACATACAGCCCTTCTCGTGCTCATGACACTGATGTTTGTGGTTGGCTTTACTGTTGCAACCCCACAGAAGGCAGAAGCTGGCTGGGATTTTGAACTCGCCCTCGGGTGGGATAGCATGCTTCTTGATAACAAAGCCTTTGAAACAACGAATAATGGTTTCATCGGTACATTGGATATCGGTTATCGCCTCTTTGATCTCGTCGGCATTTATCTTGAGCAGGATTTGGGATACATTCAGCCAGAGTTAAAGAATAACAAGATTGGTGATCATAAATTTGAGTATCCGAAAATGTTTAAGGGTGCAACGCTAGTTGATGCCCAATTGTTCCTCAAGTTCCTGGTTCTTGAGACAAACATTAAACTCGGCATTGGTACGATGTATATGCACAATAAGGCATTGAAAGACATCGACGGAATGCTGGCGAGTATGGGTTTGAGTTTAAAGGATGACTGGCAAACATGGTTCGCTTTTAGAGCGGGCGTTGGTCTGGCGGTTGCTCTTGGCTCATTCCGCATTGGTGCTGAGTTTGATTATACACTTGGCGCGGCTGATAAGAATGATTGGGATAAGGAAGACAATACCCACTTCATTAGTGTGAAGGGTTTTGTGGGCTATCAGTTCTAATTTCGAATGCGCATTCAACATTTAAGCCGATCCGTTGGGGTCGGCTTTTTTTGTCATAGTGTGGATAAAAGGGACGCCATTTTTTGTGAGGAGGCACCCCCAAGGATCGCGCGGCGTATTTCGCTTGCTAAATAGACGCGCGCGCAGTCCGTATTGCCGCAAGGCAATAGGACGCGGAATAATGGATAATGGATAATGGATAATGGATAATGAATAATGAATAATGGATAATGGATAATGGATAATGAATAATGAATAATGGATAATGGATAATGGATAATGAATAATGG
>JAGACY010000068.1 GCA_017613855.1 Pseudomonadota bacterium | reverse complement strand
TCCGACAGGCTTTGAGAAATGTCGCCGAAATCAAGGTGCAAAGACATCGTATTCTCCAGGTTTTATGCGGTTGTATCGTCCTTCAATGAGCATTCCTCTGGATGCAATGTCGGATTGAGCAAAGGTTTCACCTAACTCGATGGTAACGGAATCGTCATTAAGCTGGATGGAAATAACTGCACGTTTATCGAGCTCGGATGACAATTTACCGTCTGTGGCAATTCCAGAGGCTGTGAAAACGACATCATTACTCATGCGAATGACGAGGTTGATGATGGATTCGTTCATCTCATAGATTTCGAGCGTCCTGCCCTGATCGGCACGATAGAAACCGCCGAATTTTCCAGGCATATCGATGAGCATTGCCATCGAAGTATGCATTCGAATCCACTCTGCACGCAGCTCTGCCGATTTGGCAAATGCCTCTGCGGCAGGCACCCCTTCGTCAACAAGTCGGTTGATGTACTTGCCGCGCCCGCCCTTGAGCCATTGTTCCTGTGATTTTACGAGCGCAGCATATTGCGCATCATCGAGCACATCATGGGCATCCTGCAATGCTTCCTGCATCTCGGATTCGCCTTTTTGGGTATGGTGCGTCTGGTCGAGTATGGCCTGACGCGCCTCGCGCTGAAGTTCTTTTTCCGACGCGTCAAGTGAGGATTCATCCGCCACTTCGAGGGCAATTTTTTCCTCGTCGCTCATTTCGGAAACATCGCGTTTTTGTTTACACGATGCCGAAAAGAGCAACCCCAAAAGGCAAAGGAAACAAATACAGATCCTTCGCATGCCAGACTACCATTTCTTGATGTGAGGCGGACGAATGAACCTTCGGGTGACATCATCCTCATCATCATCCGAATCGTAACCGATCTCAATGCTGTCATCACTGCCCGGCATTCCGCCAATTTCGATGTCATCGTCATCATCATTGTAATTCGCCGGAGGCATTACGACGCCCTTGGGAGCGACATACGCGCGGGACTGAGCATTCTCTGAAGCGGATGCATTGATCGCATCCGTCGAAACGATTTGTGCACCACTCTCTGATGCCCCGGGAACGGGCCCCTGACCGTAAAATCCGGAATTGATTTTTGTCGATGCTGGTGAAAGACCTGCAGGCATCGCCGGCGGCAAATTGGTTCTCGAAGATGAAGATGACAAAGCCTGTCTTACGGGCGGCAATGCCTGCTTGGAAGGAGGCAGCGTTTGTTTCGCGGGCATTGAGGAAACGCGCATTTCATTGCCGGCTAAGCTCTGTCTTACAAAAGACGGTGCACTGGATGTCTGTGGAAATGCCCCTAAACCCTCGCGTTCCAGAGATACGGTTTTATCCGGATCCACCTCGTCCTCATCTTCATCCTGAAACTTCGTCTTCAGCATAGCATCCGTCACAACCGGACATTCGACGATTGTACGCTCATTTTCGAAACGATATTCGCGCACTTCTGGCTCAAGATCGCTTTCTTCCAATACCCCCAGATCATCCGTGGCCTCTGTGGCACTGGTAGGAGGCGTCATAAAGAGAAGATTCGTCTCCGGCAATCCCTTTTGTACTTCATCCGAAACAGCCCCCACCTGTTTAAGTTCTTTGGCAGCAATGGGTTTCGCAATACCGGGAACAGATCCGCCCGGCATTTTGAGAGTTTCGGTCACGCCAGGTTTTTCGGCCGCCTGAGACGGTTTTGCATTGATAATGCCGGCAAGTATGGGCGTCTGAGGTTTAAACTCGAGCTCGGCAGCAGGCTTTTGGGAAATTGGTTTTGGTTTTTCCGCAGGCACCGCTTTAAATTTTGCGCTCGTACCAGATGTTTTTTCCTTGGAAATACTGGCAAAGGCCGCATCCAGTGTTTCGTCCGAGACGATATCCTCTTCGACGGTATCCTTTCTGGCAATAGGCCTGACAGCCTCCTCTTTGGCTGCAGGTATACCATCTCCGGACGGGATTCTGGGAGTAACGACTTTCCCCACAGGCACGGCAGGCATACTCATCGAGCTGCTTCGTCCCATCGCAATGGGTTTGGGCATGGCGCGCTGAACGGGCGGAACGACATCGAGCACGACCTCACGCACGGAATGCATCCTCAGTGGTTTTGCAGGAACCGGAGGTACATTGGGCGCATTTCCGCCGGCAAAGGATGCTGGCATCCCCATCGGCATCGGGGCCATACCGATATGCGCAGCACTTGGAACAGAAACCGGACTGTTTGCGATACTCACACCGGGTGCACGAGACAACGGTACTGGCTGCTGGGGACGTCCCCCCATCGGGGCCGCTGCTGGTTTGGGAATACCCGGAGGAGAAGGCACCTGAGCTGAATTCGGCGCAGGAACGGGTTTGGCAGCCGGAGGATTCCCCGGAGGAGCCGTCCGGGAGATCGCCGGAACAGGCTGAGACTGAATGCCGTCTTCCTTTTCGACTTCAACGCAGACAACCGTAACATTATCTTTGCCGCCGGCCTTAAGCGCCAAATCAATCAGCGTATTGCATGCCTCTGTCAAATTGGGTGCATCTGTAATTGCCTGACAGATCTGATCATCAGAAACGATATCGCTCAGGCCATCGGAGCACATCATGTAAACATCGCCCTGCTCACGAGGCACTTCCTTGACATCGACATCGACATAATCTTTGAGACCAATCGCACGAAGAATGACATTTTTACTGCCAAAACTCGGGACATCTTCGGGCTTGAGTTCACCGGTATCCAAAAGATGATTGAGCAAAGAATGATCGCGGCTCATCTGCACAATTTTGCCATGACGCACACGATAAATTCGCGAGTCACCCACATGGGCAAGCACAAGCCCATGAGGCGCATTCAGGATGGCTGTCACCGTCGTACCCATCCCTTCCATGGCACGATCTTTACAGGATTGAATGTAAACGCGTTCATTGGCAAATTTGATCGCATTGACGAGCAAATTGGCCTCATAGCTCAGAGAGGTGTCGGCTTTATAAGGAAATTCGAAGTTTGGTTGATGAGAAATCTCGCAAATAAACTGAGCTACATGGCTGACACACATGGTGGATGCGACCTGACCGGATGCATGTCCCCCCATGCCATCGGCTAAAACATAAAGCCCATGGCTTGGAACCATAATGAGATTATCTTCATTATTTGTGCGTTTTAAGCCAACATCTGTCTTGGCCGCACAGGCAAGTTTTGTTGCCATTACTATCCCCCATCGATTTAAAGCCGAGTTTGAAATGTTTCCAATTTACCGTGGAATCGTGACTTCCAGAGTATATTCAGATTCAAATGCCTCACAATAAATCTCAAGGTAATAGTGGCCGGGAAGCGCATGAAATTCCTGTGTATTTCTGGCACCCGCAACAAAGCGTTTTGTAAACATCTCTTCGCCGGTTGCCTTGCGAATAATAATGGTCCCACCGGCAGTTGGCTCATCAAATGCGAATGTCACCTTAACATCCGTCTCGCCGGGTACGGTGAAATACTTCCAATCCGTCTTATCTCCGTCCAGACAGGTGACGAAATCGAGCACGAGATCATCCAGATTAATTTCGATAGCACCAAGACGATCCTTGTCTGTTCCTGAATTCTGTTCAGGACCAAGTTTTTCACATCCGGCACCTGCCAATAAAACCCCTAACAGTACCGCTAAGCTACAAAACTTTCTCATAGATTATCCTTATCCGAAGAAAATAAATAAACCTAATTTCTTATACCCTCTAAGACATACCGAGGTCAAGAGCGAGGAATGAAACGACATAATTCCTGCGCCATTTCTGGATAAATTTAATTTGTTCATGTTTCCTCTTGCGCATAGCGTCAAAAAACATTATTTCTTAGAGAAGTAGTGAAGAAGCATTTTTGCGATTTCATTGCAGTTTTGCACGGACGCATTTTTTTTTAAAATCAGGAAGTTTTGCTGCAAAGAATCCTGGAAGCCTTTGAACGGCAAATGGTTGTTTGAGGCTTCAATGCTATGGTTTTTTGTATGTGAGACAGCAAAAATAAGCTCAGGGATCGAGCAGTCAGTTAACATGGAGGTTAGGGAATGATGATGCTGGATGACGCTCAGGATCGCGGAACATGCATTAAAGTCATTGGTGTTGGTGGTGGCGGAAGCAATGCAATCAATTCGATGGTTGAAGCCGGTGTAGAAGGCGTTCAATTTATTGCTGCAAATACGGATAAACAAGCACTGGCCAACAGCCAGGCTGATATCCGCATTCAGATTGGTGAACAGCGTACGCGAGGCCTCGGAGCGGGATCCAATCCTGCTGTCGGCCAGGAAGCTGCGCAGGAATCCGCCAGTATTATTCAGGAACAGCTCAAAGGCGCCGATATGGTATTCATTACTGCAGGCATGGGCGGCGGAACCGGAACCGGCGCAGCTCCCATCATTGCAGGCATTGCACGCCAGCTTGGTGCACTCACCGTC
>JAGACY010000067.1 GCA_017613855.1 Pseudomonadota bacterium | reverse complement strand
TATTGGATCATGCACCGATTCAGAGTATCTATTTAAACGGAAAAACAGCTCAGAAATACTATCTTAAATATACTCAATCCCGTATCGGACGCGATGCAGTCGTTTTGCCATCGACGAGTCCTGCCAATGCCTCCTGGTCTTTGGAACGTCTCATTGAGGCATGGCATATCGTATGATAGAGCGCGCGGCGTATGGAATTTCCATCGCCGCGCGCAGGAGGGCGTGCGGCATTGCCGCAGCCCGGAAACGAGCCGTATTCGCCGACGGCGAATAGGCGAAGATACAAAAGAACCGCCCATAACGGGCGGTTCTTCAATCGTCATGAGAATTAATTATTCAGACTTGGCCTGGCATTTATTATCTTTGCATTCTTGACCATCCGCACAGTCGGTATCGGCATCGCATCCGCAGAAAGGTTTGTTTTCCTCATCAAGTTTGCAGATTTTGCCGGTATCCGTTTCGGCATCACCGCATTTCCTCGTCGACTCGGTTTTGCCTTCTGCATCGCAAGTGGCAATGTCGGTGGTTCCGCTGCAAACTTCACCAGAGGTCTTATCTTTGCAGGGATCTTCAACAGGCGCTTCTTCGCATTCAAACGCTTCGTTACAGACTTTGCCTTCGCCGCACTGGTTTTCTGTGCTCTCGGGATCGCATGCTGCACAGAGTCCAAATGCTACACCGGCATCGTTGGTGGCAATACAGTGCGGTGTTTCAGCCGTACATTCTGTCTTGGCCTGTTCTCCTTCGGTTACGATTGCATGTTCTGCACAATAATAAAGGATTTCAGTGCCATTTTCGGAACCGCAATAGACGCCGTCTTCTTTATCGGTGCAATCGACGGGGATATCCGTAGAAGCAGATTTTTCGACGCATTTATTTTCTTTGCATTCAAATCCTTCGTTGCATTCATTGTCTGTTTCGCATTCGGGTTTGACGACGCAGGATTTTGCTTCTGTATCGCATTTGAAGCCTTTGGTGCAGTCTTCGTCTGTTTCGCAGCCGCAGATCTTGCCGGCACCGTCTACACTATCGACACAGACATTTCCGGTGTAAGCAAGGTTGGAACCATCGAGTTCTACGATATCTTTGCAGGCAATGCGCGAAGCGACCTCTTTGTCGCCGCAGACGACATATAAGGCCTGGTCGTTATTCGGGTTGACCATGCATCCTTCGACATTGGCATCCAGTTCTTCACAGAGATTGATGATGTCAAGGCAAACACCGTCATTGCCATCGGTGTCTTTGCCGCATTCTTTGTTATCTTCACAGGCATCCTGATCCGCCCATGAACCATCGACGCATTTTTGGGGTGTTCCATTGTCGGAGCATCGTGTCGCGTCATTTTCGCATGGAATCTCTTTGGCTATGCATTCTCCTTCGACGCATTCTTCATCGGTTCCGCAAAGTTGCTCATTGGTCACCCACTGGCCATCCATGCAGGTTTGTGGTTCACCGGTAATGCTGCAGCGTTTTACACCATTGACGTCACAGACATCCGGGATGCAATCGCCATTGTCGCAGATGTTCCCTTCATCACAGGCAGTCTGATCAATCCATTCGCCTTCGACGCAAAGCTGAGGAATACCTGTATCGGAGCATTGTTTTGCTTCGTCTGTGCAGGGTTCGACGGTATCAGGCTGGCATTCACCTTCCACGCATTTGTTGCCTTCTTCGCATTCGGTTTGATCGACCCATTCACCCTCTGTGCAAAGTTGAGGTACACCGCTGTCGGAGCATCGTGTTTCATCGTTTGTGCATGGTCCATCGGTATCAGGCTGGCATTCACCATCGACGCATTTGTTACCTTCTTCACATGCGGTTTGATCTTCCCATTCGCCGTCCTTACAAACCTGAGGAATACCACTGCCGGAGCATTGTTTTGCTTCGTTCGTGCACCCCGTTGAAGTATTGGGTTTGCATTCGCCCGCTTCACACGCGGTACCTTCGCCGCATGCATCCTGGTTAACCCATTGGCCACCAGAACATTTTTGGGGAATACCGTCGTTTGTGCATTGGAGTTCACCATCAGAACAAACTGCAGCGATTGGGGCACAAGCATTATTATCTTGCCAATTGTCCTGGCATGTGCCGTTCACGCTGGTACAATCCTTGTAGATGCTGAGATGTCCATTAATACAAATATGGGCAACATTGCCAATGCAAGTATTCTGCTGGCAGTCAGCGCCTTCTTCGGTACATGAAGTGGTGAAAGCAAGTGCGCCAATCGCGAGTATGAGGGACAGCTTCTTTTTCATTGTAATCTCCAATTTCTATAAATGTGGTGCGCCTGCTATTGGCCTTTGGCCAATACGCTTCGCGCTGCGTCGCTATCTACAATACGCGCCGCATCCATTTTTTGCAAGACACGACGACAGAAACAAAGTTATTTATAACGTGATTTGTTTATAAAATCAAAGAATCCTCAACAATTCCGACATGCGTTCAATGCCGTTGGGAATGGCCGATTCATCCACAGAGAAATGGCTTGAGTGCAGAGGTTCTGTTCCTTTGCCATTCCCCTGAATTCCAAGCATAGCATAAAGAGAGGGGATTTTTTCGGAAAAGTGAGAAAAATCCTCCGAAGCCATGCTCATGTCGATTTCGTAAGCATTTTTTTGCCAAAGAGACAGTGCTTTTTGAGCCAGTGAATCATCATTGATAACGGCATTGGCTCCATAATAAAAATGACATTGTGCCTTAACACCGGAAGCATGTGCCAGCCCATTGACGGTTGCTTCGATGATTTGCGCAATTTCTTCGAGATGTTTTCTGGAGGGGCCTCGCGAAATGCCTTCGAACTGTGCATTCTCTGCGATGACGTTGAATGCCGTTCCTGCATGGAATTTACACACAGACACAACTTCTTTGGCTGGTGATCTGCGTCTTTTGAGTGCAGCATACATGGCACCAATCATTTCGCTGGCTGCCCACAGCGCATCACATCCTCGCTCGGGATAGGCGGCGTGTGCAGATTTACCTTCGATTTCGATATTAAACCGGCCGGAGGCTGCCCAAACCGCCCCCCGGGAAACGCCCATAATGCCTGTTTGGAGTGTCGGATCGCAATGCAGCGCCAGCATTTTTTCGATATGAAATCGTTCCAGGATGCCTTCCCGACACATGAGTTCGGCTCCGGAAGGCAATTCTCCGGGAGCTCCTTCTTCATTCGGCTGAAAGACAAAAACAATGTCATGCGCAGGCTTTATCTCGGATTGTGCGAGTTTTTGGGCTATTCCCAAGGCAATTGCCATGTGAACATCATGGCCGCATGCATGCATGTTCCCATTGCAGGAACCGTAGGGAAGAGCACTATCCTCGGCAATGGGCAAAGCATCCATGTCAGCACGGTAGCCAATCGTATGGGTATGGTCCTGCCCCTGCAGAATGCCAATCACTCCTGTTCGTGCGATTTTTTCGTACACCTCAAGCCCGAGTGCTTTGAGCTGATTCGCGATAAACTGTGAGGTCCATTGCTCTTCGAATCCGAGTTCCGGATGGGCATGTAAGGTTTGGCGTATTTCTATGGGATTCATTTTAATTCGCAATTCGCAATGATTAGGACACTCTAAAAGTGTACTTCCGAAGTATAAAGATTAACAAGATTCTTTAGATTGTAACTATTCAGCTAGGTTCTTGACTTTTATCATAGAATATGCATTTCAAAACGTGGAACATAAGGATGCGTAATGATTTGGTTCGGAATGGGGGAGGGGCCCCATTTCGCACAGTTTGTGATAACGTATATGTTCATCAATAAAATAATTGTGGATTCCAAAGGGGCCGAAATGAGCACCGTCCGGTGAACGGTGCGAATTGAGGGCACAGTGAGCAAATCAAATGCGCAAGTTGAAGCGCCGATAGGCGCGGGAAACGAAGCGGATTTGATATTGCGAAGTGAAAGCCCTTT
>JAGACY010000066.1 GCA_017613855.1 Pseudomonadota bacterium | reverse complement strand
TCTACTTCACGCTTGAGCAGATCAACAGCCTTCCAGTCCGGTGCCAGACGAAAGTCAAATACCTTGATGGCCACCAATTCTCCATCGGTATTTTTGGCTTTGAAAACCGTTCCCTGAGCACCATGCCCAAGCTGCTGTATAATTTCGTATTTTCCAGCCAGCGCCGGATGTTCCGGGATGGATGCCGCAGAACTTTCGCCTGCTTTGGCAAGATAATCTTTATCCTGCGAGAGGTCTTTCTGTGATTGCATCTGTTCCATATCTGTCATTTGCCTTTATCTCATAAGCGTGTCGCAAGCATCTGAGCCGTCATGCCCCAGCGGGGCATTGCCTTCGCATCCATAACCTCCAAATCTGAACCATTACCACAACGACCATATATCGCTAAACACAAAGTTCATCTACAACCATTTTGATCTCTTAAAAACAACAATCAATCCGATCGCAACAGCCACCATGATAAACCAGACACCGGCATAACCATAGGCCCAGTGCAGTTCCGGCATATTGTCGAAATTCATGCCATAGACGCCAACGATGAATGTGAGCGGATTAAAAATGGTGGCAATCGTCGTGAGCACCTTCATAATCTCATTCATGCGATTGCTCGACAACGAAAGATAGGTATCGTGGATGCTGCCCAGAATATTGATATACGAATCGATCATATCGATCACCTGTATGACGTGATCGTAGACATCGCGCAGATAAACGCGGGTTTCTTTGGTGATGAGTTCCGATTCGGTGCGTTCGAGCATCGATAATTCATCGCGCAGCGGCCATACCGACTTTCTAAAATCGAGCACTTCGCGTTTATAGCCGTGCACCTGGGCAAGATTGATTTTTTCGATATCAGAAAAAAGCGCATCTTCGCATGCATCAATGCCGTCACCCATTTTTTCGAGTGCAATAAAGTAACCGTCGACAATGGCATCCATCAATGCATACATACACATATCGCTGCCGGAAGTTCTGAGTTTGCCTCGATTTTGCCGCAGGCGCTCGCGCACGCCATCGAATACATCCCCGCGTTCTTCCTGAAACGAAATAATATATTTTGTACCAACGATGAGGCTGAGGTGTTCAAGCGCCAGTTCACGCGCACACTCGTCATACACAATCATATTCAGCACGCAAAACAGATATCCTGGATAATCTTCAAATTTTGGGCGCTGGTCTGTATTTGCAATATCTTCGATGGTGAGCGGATGGATATCAAACACATCGCCGATATGCCGGAGCAAATCCACTTCGTGCACGCCAATCACATTCACCCACAGAACATCGTCTGTATCGCATAATGGCTTGATTTCATCGATGGCGATATTAGGGTATTCCGTGATCTCATTTTCACTGTAGCGTATCACGTCGATCTGAACGCGATCGGTTCGCTGTTCACCAACATATACCGGCGTACCCGGTTCCAGTCCACTTTTGCTGCTTCTTCTCATCGTAGTTATAACTTATGGTTTGCGGCACAGAGAATTTCTGCAGCCGACTGGACTGTGATTATACGCCAAATTTGATTACATTTGCAAGCGATGCACGAAATTGCCCGGGTACCAGCATCTAAATCAGGATTAATCTTCGCATACCCCAGCCTAAACGACACATACGCCTTGCAGACTGCATCGCATAGCCGCAAAAAACTCTGAGCTCAACACAACACTCCCGCACTTTCTACGTTTGCCGCACCGAATATATTTTGGGCGACCAAATACTGATTGACGTATGCCAGACTTTTCGGCTAGCTTAACGCATGTCTTGTTGTGCGCTTATGTGATACGCATAAGCAATATTTTGTTCATATATAAGGTCTCGAATGTCCATCACACGCGTACTTAAATTTTTCATTTTCATCCTGCTTCATATCCTGATACTTGGGGTTATTCCACTTGGATTGTTTTGCCTGAGAATCAGCGAAATACCTACAATAATTCTTGCTATTTTGTGGCTTGCAGCCTTATGGGCAGCCAGAATCATTTTGGACAAAAAGCGTCCGGCTGAACACCGAAAAAGCTTTTGGGCCGGCAACATCGGACTCATCGTTTTAGATACTGCCATTCTATTTTTAATTATTCTGTGCACAGTGTATAATCCCTATTGGAATAGTCAATCATTTGTAAATTATTGGGGAGAACCAGACTCTGGGAACACCACTTTAACAAAACAAGAAGCGCTGGAAGATTATGAATTTGCGATGAAGTATTTAGAAAAGCTCCATCCGCTTGCAATTCACGGTCTCCCTTCGGAGATCATTGCCCAGGCAGATGAAGTAAAGAGACATATCGAAAGCATGGACAGCATTCGCGGCTACGAATTAAGCCGGGAATTGGAGAGCATTTTGGCGAGACTGCACGACGGTCACACAAGTGTCAGTTATCGTTTTGCCGAACCGCATATCATGAAACATCGATATGAACGTGAGAAAAAGAAAGATTCTCTGGTCGGTATCAATGGCATATCCCTAAAAGATATCCTGCATCAAAATCCCTATTTATTCAGCTATGAAATGGAATCGTGGGCAATCGAAAGTATTAAACGCCAAGCCTTCATGCTGGAAGGACTGAAATATCTGGGAATCGATACCACTGGAACCATTACCTATAACTATGTCACGGCTGATGGCACACAGGATAATGATACCGTGACAGAGAAAGACTTTCTGCTCAATGAGGAGTACGAGAAGTATAAAGAGTCCGTCACCGGAGATGATTTACAAAAAGAAACCTCTGAGGACAATGATTTCGTCAGTTATGA
>JAGACY010000065.1 GCA_017613855.1 Pseudomonadota bacterium | reverse complement strand
CCGTGTACCGGCCGGTACGCACGGTGGTGTGGGAGGACGGCTGGCCAACTAATGGCTAGCCTCCTACCCAATGCGTCAGCGAGCGTAGGGCCGACCCCGTGTGGTCGCCCGCAAGCGAGCCTCAAAAATACAAACGCCCGCGTATTGGCACACCCCTACATATCAATGATATATTAATCGCAGTTGGTGCTTCCGCGCAGCTGATTGGCCGTGCAGACGCCCTTAAGCCCCCAGTTGCTGATCATACTGCGAGCTTCGCTGCAGGACAGTCTGGTGTTGTAAAACATTTCACTCAATCGCGTACAGTCTCTGCTGCTGGTAATATAAGCTGGATTCCAGTCGTTTGAGGTTTTATTATAACTCGTTGCATTATAGAACATCTTGCTCATGTTTTGTACATTCGCAACGTCCCAGGTCGAAACATCCTGGTTAAATGCGGTTGCGCCGTAGAACATCTGGCGCATATCCTTGACCTTGGCTGTCTTCTTCTTCCAGTTTTTGAGCGCTTTGTCATATTGTTTATTATTATAAAACATTCGGCTCATATCCGTCACATTCGATACATTCCAGTTGGATATATCCTGATTAAATGGCGAATTTTCAAACATCCGGCTCATATTTGTCACGCTTGATACATCCCAGTCTGCTAAATCCTGGTTACATGCGGAACCCTTAAACATGCTGCTCATGTCAGTGACATTCGATACATTCCACACACCAAGGCTGTTTGAGCCATGAGAGTTGTCTGCGTTATTATTATTAAACTTTACTGCTTCCTCGAACATTCCTTTCATATTCGTAACGTTATGGACATCCCACATTGAAAGATACGAATTGAAATTCTGAGCATGAGCAAACATATATTGCATATCTTTTACATGGCTCACATTCCAACCGTCAATAGGTTGGCGGAAGCCCACTGCGCCATAAAACATATAGGACATATCCGTGACGTTGCTGACCTTCCATTCGTAAATATCACTGTTAAACTTGCTGGCACCACTAAACATGTGAGACATATTCGTGACTCTCGACACATTCCAGTTTGTTAAACTTTGAGAAAATATGGGGTCGTTTGCAAACATATAAGACATGTCTGTAACATTGGAAACGTTCCAGCTGTTAATCGACTGATTAAATAAAGTATTATTAATCATATAACTCATATCTGTGACACTTTGGACATTCCAGCTGCCTATTGGTTTATTGAATGCACTCGCACCATCAAACATGTGGCTCATATTGGTCACATGTGAGGTATTCCATTGTTCAATCGATTGATTAAATGCTTTGGCTTCCTGGAACATTCCGGTCATATTGGTGACATTGGATGTATTCCAGCGACTGATATCCTGGTTGAACTTTTGGGTATAGGCAAACGCTTCTTTCATATTCTTAACATTTGAAACATCCCATTTGGTTATCATTTCGTCATTAAACTGTGAAGCGCCATAGAACATACCGGCTATCGTGGTGAGTTTGGATGCATCGGGAATATCAACTTTTGATATCGATTTGAGTTCGATTGAATTTTTGAAAGCATTTCCGGTGAAACCAGCCGGACCAAAGGATTCGATGCGAATGAGCTTTGCTTCATTCTCTTTCCATAGAGCAAAACCGTTCAAATTGCCTTCTGACATTTTGACGCGATGTTCTCCGGGGGTTGCGTATTTATGTGATGAAGCACGGTTGATACAATAGTTGCCGGTGATGGTTTCTACCGTTCCATCGCCCCAGTCTACCTTGACGTTGCAGTTTTCACCGCCCGCAAGAATAAATGATATCTTTTCGTCAGGCTGTGTCGTCTGCCAGACTGTGACAAATTCTTTGGGCGCGCATCGGCCGTCGGCTCGACAAACATAACCATCAATACATTGTGTGTCGTGAACGCATTTATTCATGCAGGTACCATCGTTGACCATGAGGTCGCAGAATTTTGTACCGCAATTTGAATGCGTCTTGCACGAGGCCGCTTTTTGCCAGTCCCCGTCATATTCATCCTTCATGTGATTGCCATTTTCATCCTCACATGAAGCATTTTTACAGGCATTTGTGCACTGATCATAGAATGTCATTTCGTCATTTTTACAAATGAGAATCGTTTTGCCGTCCTCATCGCAGCTGCGCATGCCTTCAGTGCATGTATGGCAGCTGGAATCGTCCTTGCATCCGAATTCACATACTTCGGAACTGTATTTCTTATTGCTGTCGCAGATTTCGAGCATGCCATCCTTGCATACACGGGTATCGGCATTTGTACAGCCCGTGCAGCGGCCATCTTCGCAGGTTCCCGAACAGGGCGTGGCTACCCATTGGGTTTTGTTATCCACTTTTACACAGCTTTCTAGCGATTTGCCGTCTTCGCTGCAACGCTGACTGCCTTCGATGCAGGCAATGCAATGATCGTCTTCGCAGCCGTAGATACAGCCTTCGGTTTTGCGGCCTTCATCCGAGCAATAGGTATGCAGATACACGCCGTCTTTTTCTTCGCAGGTATCCGGGCCGTTGATATCGTTACAGCTCTTGCAGACGCCATCTGTACATTCAAAGGGGCATTCTTCCATCTTCAGGATGCCGCCTTCGCAGTAATTGCGCGTTTTGCCGTCGCATGAGGCTGTGCCGTCTTCGCAGGGTTTGACGCAAACCGCAGTACAGTCTTCATCTTCGCAGTCTGCTTTGCCGTCGCCGTCGTCGTCGGTGGTGTTGTCACAGATTTCTTCTTTTGCATCAGCATCCTGACAATTTGTCCATTCGCCGTCGACGCATTCGCAATCTTTCTTGCCTTCGGGCATATCGCCTTCGCAGGTCTTTGCTTCCTCATCCTGACAATTCGTCCATTCGCCGTCGACGCATTCGCAGTCTTTCTTGCCTTCGGGCATATCGCCTTCGCAGGTTTTTGCGTCCTCATCCTGGCAATTTGTCCATGCTCCGTCTTTGCATTCACAGTCTTTCTTGCCTTCGGGCATCGCACTATCACAGGTTTGGGGGTTGGTATCTTTGCATTCGGTCCACGCACCGTCCTTACAGACGCAGTCTGTTTTACCTTCGGGCATTGCACCTTCGCAGGTTTTAGACGCATCGGCGCAGAAAACAAAGACTTTGCAGCTGTCTTCGTCGCAGTCTGTTTTGCCGTTGTTGTCGTTGTCGATGTTGTCGCTGCAGAGTTCGGCGGTATTCTCCGGAACGGAGGTATCATCTGCGTGATTGGAAGAGTCGTCGCCGCATCCACAGGCGAGTGCTGCAATTGCGAAAGAACTGATAAGTAAGTGTTGTATTTTCATGAGGTAACTCCTTCTATCCCTCAGGGTGTTACTTCGGGTTCCCAATCGAAATCCCTATGGTAGTTTTTTTGCCAGTAATCATCATCCTGCCAGCCGCTTAAAGTAAAGAAATAGCTTCCACCATTTTCTTCGCTCTGCTTGAGCCGGATATAACAATATTTTGTAGCGACATCTTTGGGAATGGGATTGCCGCCGCAGGTCTTTAAAAACTCGCCAATCGTCATGTCTCTTTTTTTATCATTCATTTCAAAAAACTCGATATTAAGATTGAATTGTTTGAGTTCTTTTTCAAAATCTCTAACTTTTTTATTATCATCTTCATATAATATCGATTGAGCAATCGCATCATCACGCGAGTCGAATGACCTTACAAAGCGATAATAATATACTTTCCCATCGATTTTCTTAGTAAAAGGATCGCGGAAGCACAGACCGTTCAAGCAATATTTATTATTTTCGCATTGTGTCTTACCGCATGCACAGCCTTCGGGGTTATTGCATCGCAAAAGCCCATGCGCAAAGCGATACCCTTCGGATAAAGGCTTGAGTGTGGCGCGATCGACACAATGGCCTTTGTCACATACAGCCAGTGGGGGACATTTTTCATCGCCGCATGAACAAACACTTTCAAATGCCGCACAAACCTGAACCAGCTTGCCATTCTTGCCTGGTTCACAAGTATATTGTGTAATATCCATTGGGGTGCCATTGCACGTACAGCCTTTGGCGCCCGGCTTGGAATGCCTTGTACATTCTTCCGGATTCATTGCCATATCTGCAGGTTCAAGTTCCTCTTGTTCTTCTTCCTCGTATGTTGGATCGTGATCCCCGTCTTCATCTACGTCTGCTTCATTATCCGGGCATGCGGTTATAACTTCGCGGCAATCCTTGGGGTTGAGGGGGTTGCATACGTTCTTTGTACAACTGGACTCAGGGAACACGCCAGCTGTGACGGGATCGCCATCGGGGCAGTAGCATTCTCCAACTGAATCAAGTTCCTTATTTCCAATTCTATTGCAGTGACATCCCACAGATTCAAAACTACTGCACGCATAGGTGCCTTCCAAATCGCAAAACAGACGTTTGCCCCAAAAAGATATATATTTTGCTTCGAGCTCGTCAATCGTCATGTCGGCGTCGGCTTTGTCGCCCCATGTGTTTTTTAGATTCGGAAGGGTGAATTTCAATTTTTTAGATCGGCATTTTTGGTGTTCATCATCGTCATAGATACAATTTGTAGCATCGTTTTCATAATTGCAAATTAATTGATTCTCTATAATATATTTAATATAACTGTTCTGATTGACAAAACACTTATCATCATAACGCCCCTGCTCTCCGCAATTATCGCCCCTGCCTTTAGTGAGAGTTCTATATACGGGTTTGCCCTTTTTATAGTTTATGTGTGACACATTATCCCCAAAAGCAAAACCGGCTTCAACAATCGCTTCCGTATCGCAATCGAGCCAATAGTGCCCAGGGCCCTTATAATTCTTGCAATGCGTCACGACACAATCTTTGTAGAGTGCCAAATCGGTATGATTGTCATCCAATTTCGGCGGATTTTCGGGTTCCGGCGCAGCTTCGGCTTTCTTATCCTCGTTGGCAGGCGCCTGTTCGACGGCTTGGGGCTCGGCTTCGGTGGGCTTGGCTTCCGGCGCATTGTCTGCTTTTTCTTCCTGAACAGGCAATGGTTTTGGTTCGCTTTGCGCATCGTCCGTTTTTTTGCTGCATGAACTTACAACAAGTAATAAACCGAGTGCAAATAGGGGAATTTTGGGGGGCGTTATCATGATTTCTTTCCTCAGCTGTTTCAATCGCTATTTTTTCTTGTTTTTATTTATTTTATTCATCGCTTCGTTGGCTTCTTCGTCCCAGACCGTTCTTTCCGGCCCCAGCGTACCATACATCGTGTTTTCAAATGAATACGCCATCTTCGCAGTCTTTATCAGTCTTTCATTGTCTATGTCATCTTTAAAAGTGCCGAGTCGGTTGTATATATCCTGAGTGATCTCATAGTCATATTGTTCGCGCCCTTCACGGCTGGTATACATT
>JAGACY010000064.1 GCA_017613855.1 Pseudomonadota bacterium | reverse complement strand
TGGATGATTATGACAACTTTGAGCTTGAAGATGCCGATGCCAAAATTATGCAGGCAACGCACATTCTCGAACAAAACAATGTCACCGATCCAAAAGCAGCCAAAATCTATATTGTTCAGGGTATTATCAGCTATGGACGTTTTAAGGATTCTGCGCCGGCGATTGCAGATGAGCGCGCATTTTCGGCATTTCTCAATGCAATGACGATCGATCCGAATGCAGAAATCCCAAGCGACTATAAATCGGAAGAAATCGAAGAAGTTTTTGAACGTGCCAAAGCGACCTTCCAGGCTGCGCCCAAATCATCTGCAGCAGCTCTGAGTGCGGTCAAACCTTCGGTAAACCACACAGCAGTGTCGTCGAGCAATCGCTGCCAGCCGATAGAGATCCGGGCTACAGTTCCAGCCCATCCCGATATTTATCGCGTCTATCTCTACTATGCCGTGGATGACCAACGTGGTTATACACAAGCCGAACTTCATCCAACACTCGCTTCATCCGATGTATTGACCGCAGAAATTCCAGCCCTGGATACGCGCGGCAATAAGATCCAATACTACATTGAGGCCCAAAACCGAATGGGTGAAGTCGTTGCCAACGTTGCCAATTCCAATGCCCCGCTCACCTCAGTCCTGGTTGGCAAATGTACAGGTCTTTCAGCAGAAGATCTCGACAAAACCTACGGCGATCCGCTCTTCCAGTTTTCAATTCTGTTTGGTACGGGATTTGGCGTCGTCGAAGGCAAAGTCCTCAATTGTCTCAATTCCTCCAAATGCCCGACAGCAACATCGGGAAATGATGGCACGGAAGTCAAGGTGACAACGGGTATGGCGATACTGCCGTTCCATCTGCGTGCAAGTGGTGTCTTTAATCTGCCCTACAACATGCAGCTTGGTTTTTATCTTCGCGGCCAGCTTGCTGACATTGTTTCCAAAACGCTGAGCAATCCTAAGAACGTCGAGAATCCAGAGATTTACAACATCATGCTCGGCCTGACGCTGCGCTATCTTGCGCTGCATACACAACCCTATCGCCTCTACATCGGTGCCGAAATCGGTTGGGGCGGTTCGAATGCCGAAGTTCCTCTGGGCGCCAAATACAACAATTTCGTCGATATCTACCTCTACGAAGGACCCATTCATATTGCACCGGAACTCGGTTTCTTATGGACATTCCACCAGAATGTCGGTTTGGCCATCGAATTGGCCGTTCCCATCCATTTCCCCAAGAAACCATCCGTCCATTTCGACCTTTCGGTGGGGCCATTCTTCCAGTTTTAGAGTTTTTTCCCGAAGGAATGGATTACCTTGGGGCGACCACATTGGGTCGCCCTTACTCGTTTTTTTCCCGAAGGAATGGATTACCTTGGGGCGACCACATTGGGTCGCTCCTTTTTTTTGAGGATCGCCCCAACACATTTTGCGGCGGCGTACCGCGTATGCGGCAGCCGGCGCGTCCGCGGCGTATCGTGCTGTGCACGATAGCCCGGACACCAAAAATAAAAGACAATCCCCCGCTCACATGCTATACCAGAGCAGAAATACAGGAAAAAACTTCCTTATTTTGCGAATGAATGTGTCATGAGAGAACTTGAATTTAAATCCCGATATGAGCTGCAGTCCCTCATTGGGCAAGGCGGAATGGGCAAGGTTTATAAGGCGTGGGATAGCTTTCTCAACTGTACGTCAGCCGTCAAGATTCTCAATCCAGAAACGTGTGCCAATCCTCGCATGCGTGCTTCATTTAACCGTGAAGCCAGAGCGTATGCGCTGCTCAACCATCCCCATATTGTTAAGCTTTTCGATTTTGGACTCACAGACAGCGATCAGCTCTATCTTTCTACCGAACTGATTAGCGGTGTCTCACTCAATGCCATCAATCACACTGAGTTTCCGCTGTGTACGGTCATCGATATACTGATTCAGATACTGGATGCTCTGGAACATGCGCACCAGCGCGTACTCATTCATTGTGATATCAAAGCCGAGAATGTCCTCGTCACACTTGAGGATCATCAGATTTGTGCAAAACTGACCGACTTTGGGTTAGCGGCGCTTCCCAATGACAGCAAGATCGACAGAACGAATCTGGGCACCCCGGCCTATATGGCTCCAGAGCAAATTCTCAATCAAACCAACCTCATCGGGCCATGTACGGATATTTATGCCGTCGGCATTTTGCTTTTTGAGGCATTGACCGGCAAACTCCCCTACACGGGGGATAACACGCTCGATATGCTGAAAGCACACCTCGAAATGCCCATCCCCAATATTGACTGGAAGCCCCATTATGAAGGGCTCAACAGTCAAATCAAATCCGCGCTGAAAGCCATTCTCAGCCAGGCACTCGCCAAAAAACCGTGGCAGCGCTTTATTTCCGTTAAAGCCTTTCGGGAAGCGCTTGCGAACATTGAGGCTTCACAAACTCCCATTGCCGAAGACAATCCTGTTTGGTGCGAACTTATCGCCAAAACAGGCTTGACGACTAAAAAAGCGACCGAAATTTCATCCGAAGATCTCCGGGAAAAAATTCGTGCTTTTGAAGCCGCAGAGGATTCCGGTCTGCGTCGTTCACACAATGTCGTGCTTCAAAACGAGGTGAATCTTGTATCTTCTTACGGGCTGCCGGATGCTTTTGGAATAAACAATCAGGCCTCTCATTCCTATAAATATATTACAGAAATTGCGCGCACCCACGAGTATTCCATTATCAAGCGTGATATTGAGCGTACACAGCGCGGTCATGGAATGCAGCGCTTGATCATTGGCGGTTTTGGCAGTGGGAAAACCAAATTTCTTAAGTACATCTCTGAAAAATCGCTCAAGGGCAGTTTTAATATTATTGCGTGCACGCCACAGCCCACGCCAGGCTCATCTCATCTCTTCCCGAATGCAGACGATTATTCGGCGACACTCTTTTCAAAACTCGTATTGCAAATATTAGAGCTGCTCTCTCCTGAGCAGTCGAAGGTATTCATTGGAAAATATTTCAATTTCAAATCCCCCCCCGAAATTGAAGCGTTTATCCGCGATATTCCATTGCGGAATAGCCCAACGCTCTGGGACGATGTGACAGATATCCTATTGCAAATGCTTCCCATTGCAGTTCAAAACAATCCCATCGCCATTCTGATTGATGATCTTCAGCGATGCAGTGAGCCGGTCTACCAATTTTTAAGCAAACTCCGCATGCTTGTGAGTTCTTATTCCATCCTGGTACTGGTCAACTACGATCCGAGTGAACTGTCCATTCAGCCGTGGATTTCGAACATTGGCGAACGTCCTGAATACCGGGTTATTTTTGAAAAATCGATTGTTTTGGGGCCCGTTGCTCCCAAAAACATGAAACAAATATTAAAATCGTGCTGGCGCATAGAGGACCGGCTGAGCATGCGTATTGCCAACGAATCGTATGGCAATCCTTACTATGCGATGTCAATGGTCAAGCATCTTCAGCAAACCTCCCGGCTCATCAAAACGCCGCTGGAACTCTATACACTTTCGGCAGATGACATGCAGCCGCTGGGGGTTCCCGAGACGGTCATTGCGTTTTTGGATCACAAAATTGCAGAATTGGCGCCGATTCTCGGCACCAATATGGAAATCTATCGGGAAATTTTGACACGCACATCCATTTTTGGCCCGGAAATGTACATGAATGAGGTTGAGCAATTCTGGGAAATGGAAAGTGACAAAGCCTTGTCCCATTGTTGGCGCGATGCCATCCAGGCATGGTGCGATCTTGGCATGCTCAGCACGCCCAAGTCCATCAGTCTGAATAAGAATAGTGCCCAAAAGCTGCAATTTTCCGAGCCCTGGCATGCCGAAGCCATCCAGGCCCGCATACCAGAGAGAAAGAAAAAAGCCCTCAAAGCTCAGGCAGCCATCGCACTCATCGAATGCTACGAGTCCCCTTCCTACGAAGAATTATGGCGTGTCGCCAAGCTTTGGCGCGATGCATCCGATCCTGTCGCCTTTGTTCAGTTTTGTTATCAGAGTGCCGAAAGTGCCTGCGAATTGCTTGACTTCAAATTTGCGCTTGAGCGCTGGGAATCGCTTGGCACAACGTTCGATGCCATACTTTCTCGCAATCCTCCCCCCAATGAGCTGATCCAGGCAATCGATTGGTCTGAAGCATTGATACGTGCAGGAGAAACGTCGCTCATTCTCGACAAATACACAGCTTTTGAACAATTCTGCACCAGACTGAAAACCTTTTCAGATCGCAGCGGTAACCCCGTTCATCAGGCGCACGTTCAACTGCTCATGGCCAAGCAAAATCTCCGCCGCGGCAATATTCAACGCGCAGAAGAAATGGCATCCCAGGCCAGGGAACAATTTTTATCCTATAAAGACGACGTCCATGCAATTCGAGCGAACCTGACGCGAGCAGACGCCTTTATGCAGATGAGCAATATTCAGAATGCAAGAGTCTGCCTCGAAGATGCGCGCGCACAGCTGCAGGCGGTACAATCGCCACTCGATGAAGCCGGCATTCTCAAACGTCTGTCCAAAATTGAATGGTTTGCCGGCAATACGCGGGCTGCAAAAGAATACATCGAGCGTGCCATCACCATTTTCCAAAAGAATGACGAAACCGCAGAGTATTGTGTTTCCCAACTCGCAGCCAATATTTATCATTTTTTAGAGCAGCCATCCGAGCAAACGCTCTACCCGCTTTTAAATGCTTGTGAAACCGTTGCGGATTTCCAGGATGAAGCCACAGCCATACAAGGTAAAACCTACCGTCTGCTCATTTGGATTTTGACGGCCAACTGGGAAAGCATCCACCGCATGCCGCTGTCTCAGCCCTCCAAAATTCCGGCAACTTCGCTCATTACAGGAATTACCGTTTGTGCACGAGCCATTGAACTCGATTTCAATCAAAAGTATTTTGAAGGTGCCAATGAAATCGCAACTTCTCTTGCCTGTTTTGGCCCCAACAATCGCAGAGCACGCGCCTGGTGCCATACTCTGATGGGATTGCATGGAGCCATCACCCAGAACAGCCGTCAATGTTCCCAGGCTTTTGAGCGTGCTCTCAATGATTTTACCGCATTAAATGATCAGTTCGGCATTTTGTGTGTACAACTGGGAGAGGGCCTGCACGCGCTCCTCAACCAGAAATACGAGACGGCATTTTCAACCGCCAAAACTGTATTGATTTCATCGATTCTTTATCAGTATTCGATTCAGTCGACGATTGCCCATGCCATTGCATTAAAAGCATCCATAGAATCTCAGAATTATCAATGGTACAGCCAGTGTCCGTTCAATTTCCGCTGTGCACTGCCGGATCTTATCAAGCCGGTCTGGACGTCTGTCATGGAAGCATCCGCCGATACCATGGAACAGTTTGATCCCGCTACCACAACGAAAATCCGAGCCTTGATATGTGAGATCGAGCGTCCTTCCTTCCAAGAGGTTTACCCATCCGTTGAAATTAGTTTATAATTTTTATGTTCCGCGGCTATTGCGCCAGGAGACGTTTCACGAAACGTCTCTTTTGGCGCGATACGCCGCGCAAATGCTCGCCTAGGGGCGGCCGGTCCCGGCCGCCCCTACAGCTCGCTTTTTTCTTTTATGGAGAGTTCATCATGCCCGAAAAAAAAGTATCCATTCCCAAGGGTTTTAATCTTCGCAAATTCTTTGGTGATTATTTTGACATCATTCGGCGGACCGGCAGTGAGCATGCCGAAGAACTCATCGAACTCGTCGAAGAGCGCCGCAGTATGCAGCGCTGTGATATCTGCGGCCTGCCCATGAAAGAACCAGCCAAGAATCCGAAACCCTTTGTCGGTGCGTATCTTTGCGATACCTGCCGCCGCGAGTTCCAGCAGAGATAGTCACCATGCTCCCGACCGAAGCGCGCCTCCAGGCGCAACAATTCAACATGCGGGCGCGGCAAATCTTCTGGCGCGGCATACTCCCCGATACCCATCCTCTCTGGAATATGGATCAGGATTCTGCCATCGACTGGATTCTGGACTACCAGGCACAAAACCAGCTTTTGTGCGATGGCAAGTTTGGGCCATCCTCTTTGATTACCTTTATGGCCAATACACTGGGCGGCATCGGAGGATTCATCATCGACGGCAGTGAGATCCAAGTCGAAGGCGTTCGCGTAGCCCGCATGTTTTCTGCCTCTCCCGAAACAAAAGTCGAACCCGACTTATGCTGTTTGCTGTCCATCCCCGAACTCGACTATATTTCCCGGGATCGTGTTCACGGAAAAGCCAGGATTCGTGCGCATTTCAGCATCGACAGTTCGGAAGGGCCGAACCATGAAAGCCTCATCATTCAGTGGGCAGATCCCATGCGCGAAGTCCCCTTTTCGCCCGTTGCCGAAACCGTCGATTATCCGCGCAGACGCCACTGCATCGGTATTGAAATCGAAAATGTTCTCCTGCTGTATCAGCTCGATTCAGATGAACGACGCTGGCTCAGACGTCGTCCTGTCATCAAAGCGAATATCGGCAAAAAACTCATTAATCAGCCTGTGATTTACGATGCCCAAATCAAAGCGCTCGATCACACGCTCGATGTCCTGGAGAAACATGCTCATATTCCGAGAACATTCCCCACAATCAACGGCGAATACAACACCGATTTGCTCGAATCACTCGACAATTACAAGGGATGTCTTGCCAAATTCAATTATTTCCTGATGAACAACGAACCCGGCGCAGGCCTGGTTCCCCATTTGGAAACACTCTTTGGCAAACTGGATGCGGTAACCGCAGAATCGCAGGAATTGCAGACCGATTCCATCTCTGCACAAACCATAGATCTCTCGCGATTTGATGCCCAAAAGCAGGAACTGGCTCAAAAGAAGGAACCCACAGCAAGCTTTTTGCCGACGCACGAAGATGGCCCGCGTTTTAACCTCACCCATGCTATTGCAGCTGCATACGCTTCGGGCAAAGCCGCACGTGCCGGCCGCATTGCAGAAAAGGTCAAAAAATTCGACGAGGATTAACACAAAGCGGCAGAGACGTGTCGCGACACGTCTCTGTTGGGCATTGTCAATGGCCAAAAACAAAAAAAGCAGATACCATCAGTATCTGCTAAAAAATAGCGGGAATAGGATTCGAACCTATGACCTTCGGGTTATGAGCCCGACGAGCTACCGGACTGCTCCATCCCGCATCAAGAAATCAGATTGATAAAGAAAAGTAGCGGGAATAGGATTCGAACCTATGACCTTCGGGTTATGAGCCCGACGAGCTACCGGACTGCTCCATCCCGCATCAAGTTCGCCTCTCAGCGAACGGCGAGTCTTATACGCTTTTCAAAATAGATTGTCAACGGAATTTTAATTTTTTTTGCATGCAAATCCTCTGGTAATACATGTGGGCTTCACAGCCCCTACCTATCGGTACAAAAGGCGTCTTTTAATTACATTTTGATAAGAAAAAATCCCATTTTTATTGGATAAAATGGTTTATTTTTTTTCTTAAAGCGCTAAAAGTCATTTAGGAAAACCAAGGCCTTACTATGGCCTTTTTTTGGGAGGAAAAAACATGAAAACCAAACTTACGTTATTGGCCGCTTGTGCATGTTGTGCCACGCTCGTCATGGCCTGTTCAGACGAACAGAAGCAATTGCCCAAAACGCTTACAGTTTCTCAGCATGCACAGATCAACGGCACCAAAGATACCTCTGCTGCCCACAATGCCGTTGTCGGCCTCTACGATACCCAAAATAAATACGTATTCTGCACCGGTACGCTCATTCATCCCCAGTGGGTTTTGACGGCTGCACACTGCGTGACAACAACGAATTATTATGGAGGCGTTTCTGCGAACTCCTCGAACAAGTACATCAAAATCGGCATCGGCAGCACAGAAAGTAGTCTCGATAAATACGACCTTGCCGGCACGAACTATATTTATTAACATTCCAATTATGGTGATTATTCACTCAACAGCACTTATTTCACCTTCAATTCGTATATTTCCCTGATAAAGCTCAAATAGGCAATTCCTTCGACCGTTGCCAAACCGATTTTGCCGCACCCCAAATGGCTCGGCATTTCTTCGGCGGATCTTGCGACCGATATGGAATTCGTCGGATTCGGATACAATGAAAAAGGCAATATTGGTACCAAGCTCAAATTCACTGGCTCTGTGACCAAATATTGTGGATTCAAAAACTCATCCGATTCTTCATCCGGATGCAAAATTGCCGATCCCGTTGTTTACAGCGGCAGACATCCCTCCTCTGATTACTGGGATTGCGGTAGTTATTATTATTCCTCGACCTCAGATGGTATGGGCGGTACATGCAAAAATGGCCTCTATACCAACTGGCACGAATATGTCCTCATTCCCTATGGCGGCATTTTCTATGAGCAGCAAAATGGCGGTCCATGCCAGGGTGACTCCGGCGGTCCTGCATTCTATAAAGCCGGCGGGATTGAATATGTCTCCGGCATAACCAGCTACGGCGACGGCGCATGCGCAGGATATGGTATTTCCACCGCTGTTCAGGATTACTACGATTGGGTGATTTCCAAAGCACCAGAAGTTGCCAATCAGTACGTCGAAGTCTGCGGCAATGAAATCGATGACGATGGCAATGGCAAGGCAGACTGCGATGATGCAGCCTGTGCCAGCGACCCCTCATGCAAGACCGGCCCCTACTGCGGTGACGGCAATATCGATGATGGCGAACAGTGCGATGGGACGACATTCCCCAACAACACAAAGAAATGCTCCGCCTATGACAGCATTTATTCTTTAGGCAATCTCTACTGCAACGATGATTGCACGATCAATGTCAGTGCATGCGTACTCGCACCCTACTGCGGTGACGGCATGATCAATAACGGTGAAGTCTGCGATGGTGATAAATTCATCAATGGCTACACCACTTGTGCTCAGTGGGACAACAAATACGCATCGGGCAACGTTCTCTGCACAGCCGATTGCGGTCTCGACTTTAGCCTTTGCGAACTCGCTCCTGTCGAACCAGATCCTATCGAACCGGATCCTGTCGAACCAGATCCTATCGAACCGGATCCTGTCGAGCCAGATCCTGTCGAACCAGACCCTGTCGAACCAGATCCTGTCACACCGGAACCTGCCTATTCATGCGGCAATGGTATCGTCGATGGTGACGAAGAATGCGATGGAAACAAATTCCTTCTCGATGAAGATACATGTCACGGCTGGGTACTCGCCTATACCTCCGGCAACGTTACATGCAACGCCGACTGCACCATCAATTACAGTGCATGCTCGGGTGCAGTTGCCGAAATTTGCGACAATGGCGTCGATGATACCAACAATGGCCTCATTGACTGCAACGATCCCGACTGTGCAAAAGCATCGGCATGCCAGACGCCGGCTTCACAGGCCGCCGGCAATGAGATCTGCGACAATGGCTATGACGATGATCGAAATGGCCTCTCAGACTGCGATGATCCCGCCTGTATGTCAGCCTCCAACTGTAAAATCGGCTTGATCTACGAAGTCTGCGACAACAATGTCGACGATGATAAAAATGGTCTCATCGACTGTGAAGACCCTGTTTGCTCCTACAATCCCGCCTGTGTCGCAACCCCCACAGAGAATTGCGGCAACGGTATTGACGATGACAAGAATGGCCTCATCGATTGCGCGGATCCTGCCTGTTCAACCGTACCTTCATGCGGCAATAAGACCGAAATCTGCGGCAACAATATCGATGATGACCAGAATGGCCTCGTCGACTGCGATGATGCCGTTTGTGCCAACACGACAGCCTGCTTGTCTGTTGCAGAAAATTGCTCCAACAATATCGATGATGATGGTGACGGCGCCGTTGACTGCAATGACACAGATTGCCGCGATAACGCTGCCTGCCTGAGCTCCGGACTCAGCATCTGCGTCAATGGTAAAGATGATAATTCTGATGGCCTCGTCGATTGCGAAGATCCCATCTGCGCCAACACGAATTATTGTGTAACCAAGAAGTTCACTGAAGATATCAAATGTTCAGGGACTCCGGTTTCCTCCTCATCCGCACCACTCGCAACGATACTCCTGGGCCTGCTCGGACTGGGTGCATTGGCCAGACGCAGACGTGAAGATTAATTTTGAATAAACCCGGCTATTTGCGATGAAATCGCAAATACGCCGTGTGAGCCGACCTATTGAGTCAGAGACGTGCTTCATTGCACATCTCTGACTCAATACGGTCGGCTTTTTTTTAGGTTCTGCATGGCGTGCGTATTGATAAGCTCCGCGCTTTGAGCTTTGAATGAAAGAAACTTTCTCTAAGTCTTTTTTATTTTCCAAACATACATATACTACACAGCAGAACCATAAATATATTTATTTATAATGTATGATTATATACACTTTAGACATACATTTCACTCGAGTACTATCGCCGCATTGCACATCACACCACATTAGCGCATAAAATAAGGGAATTTCTAAAGTAGAATAACACTTGCCATGTTTTAAAACATTCATATTACGCTATCGTCAGAAAATATTTTTTTTTGCTTTTTACCCCTGAATGAATTCATCATGAATGCATAATTCCTTATATTATCGCATTGATATCAATTAGCGTGATTTGCGACAGCTTATTGGTATTGTAATCGGCATCTTGCATATAGATTTGAATTATGATTTA
>JAGACY010000063.1 GCA_017613855.1 Pseudomonadota bacterium | reverse complement strand
TTGTTATCATAATTGGATTCACTGATTTCGTAAAAGCTCCATCCGCGAATATAGCAGCGATCTGGCATTTCTGCATAATACAAATAGCGTATCTCTCCATCGACCGATACTTTCAGCTTCAAATCATAACCAGATCCCGTCGGTGTGCGTTCAAGAACGCGATAGCCATCGAATTTATACCCGGTCATGTAATTGCCTTCATTTGTATATAAAAACCGTGGGCCTTCCTCACCACAAACACCGAGCGGAATAAACCCAGAATGAGCCAGAACGCTTTGCGAATCACGGTTCTCTGCTGTCGTCTCCGCTTCTATGCGTGTAACGCCATCCTGCTCCACAGCCCATTGACAGATCGCTCTTACGGCTTCTGTCATATAGCCATTGCCCCTAAAATCGTCTTTTAATCCATATCCGATTTCAACCATGCCATCTGCGTTCAGTCCCTTAAAACTCAAATCGCCGACAATGGTACCAGGCTCGCTCTTGTGCTCCATAGCCCATACAGTATACCATATCCGTTGCTCAGAATGCTCAATGCATCCCTGCAGCATTTCTGTATATGCCTGCTTCAGTTCAGCATCAGCTTCTTTTTCGATGAGCGTCTTCAACGCATCATCGTCAATCGGATATATAAACAGTCGCTCTGTTTCTAATTTCATCGCTCACGCCTTTATGATGGAGTATGATAAAGAAAGATGCCATAATTTTTGCTATAGCTCTAATTTATCAACAAGCATTATCTTCCCAGCGCATTAACTGCAGCCTATCTCATCTTAAATCCAATCAACGACGCCAGATATATAGGCATCATTTCAAGTAACATGCCATCGGCCGAATGCCCAGACATTCACCAGATGCAGTATACCGTTCAAAGAAAGCAATTGCGAGACAAATCACCCATACACATTCCACCAGCAAAGCCGTCGGCATTCAGAGCCCCCATCAATGAATCATATGCAAAATGCTTCAAAATGAATGCATTTGTGTTACATTATCCCAACGTCCCTTCGGGATGTTCCAGGGGCTTCCTTAAGGAGTAGAGATGAAACGATCCAATAGAATCATAATTTGTGCAGCGGCATTCTCAATGACCATCTTTTTCGCATCATGCAAGGCAAACAAATCGGATTCCACAGAGACTCAACCGACAGCCGCAGCAAGCGCAGAAAATGCCGCATTAGAACAGGCCAAAGCGGATACTCCCAAAACACCCGAACCGGCGAATCCTTCCGATGCGCAGCCCAAATCCTTGCCTGCCTATCAGTTTCCCGGCGACGATCCCATCCACAAAGCCATATCCGATTATCTTACCGGCGAAATTGCTAAAAATTTCGATCCTTCCGACGTCTGCATACCGAGCATGACGATTGTCGCAACCGATACATCGAACCCAGATGATATCCTCGTTTGGGGCGATTTCTGGATATTCAACTACAAACTGGAAAACGATACACTCCTAACCCAATCCGGCGGCTCCTATCCTGGATTACTCCATCTCAAAAAAGCAGGCGAAACCTATACCGTCAGCAAAATGGATCAGGTCGCCGATGGTTCCGACAATTTACAAAGCGCAAAGAAAATCTTTGGCGATAAATATGACGATTTCCACAAAATCAATTCCAATCAGGATGAAAGAGAAAAAGTCCGCCGCCAGTTCATTTCCGATTACGTGAAAATGAATAAACTACCAATCACCAAAGTCAAGGATTTCGGCTGGGATCCCGTGGAACTGCCATAGATCATTCAAAAAAGCACTCCATGCTTCCCATCTTTATATTAACGAAAATCGCGTATTCATAATACAAACTGCAGAGACGTGCCGAGACACGTCTCTGTTCACACGTTATCCAATCAATGCCAAAAATCCATCCACCTGTTCCTGAATGACTTTCCTCGCTTCATCATTCATAATCAGTTTATCGGAACCAAAGGATTCTCCGCCAAGCGCGACGCCGTATCCTTCGTCCTTGAACAGCTCAACGCCCATAAATCCAAGCAATTCCGCGAGTTTTTTGCGCGCATGGCCAGCCGCAGATTTCCCCGCAGCACCGCTGATGGTCGTCTTTTTGCCGCGCACAACCGTCGGCGTCGCATAATCATTGCGAACTACGGGGCGCGAAAGCCAATCGAGCACGTTTTTGAGCAGTCCGGGATAGCTCGCATTATATTCCGGTGTGACGATCCAAAGTGCATCCGCGGCAGCCACCGTTGCGCGCAGATGTTCCACAGGTGCCGGCGCAGGATACTCCTCATCCTGATTCAACAAGGGTACATCCGCATAATCCAAAACCGAACACTCGGCACGATCGCCAATCATGGAGATAATTTCATTGGCAAGCTGCCTGTTAAATGAATTCCTGCGATTAGAACCAACGATAAATAATACTTTTCGAGCCATGATTTTCTTCCCTTTTTGTGTGACTGTCAAACATACTGGAACATTCCAGGGCTACAATTATTGAAATAATATGTTTTTTCATCACAGCTGTCAATACAATCGTCAATTATTTCATGTTCTACCGGTGGAAGTCGGTGCGGTTGGCTCCATGTTCTGCAAGGTGATTTGCTTCCGGACGTTTGCACAATTGTTTTATCAATTCCTGTCATTATCAATCTTTGTTCAAAATAATCGACAATGGTTTGCCGTCAAATCGAGGCCCCCAGGCATTGTCATCCTTGACTGATAAAAAGTCGATCTTATGAATATCGGGAATTTCAATATGATGGGCAGAAAGAATACTTCCGAGCTTATTTATCTGATTGACAGACTCTCTCAACATCCAGCTTGTTTCGTTTATTGCCGGGAGTTCTGAGGCAACATCTTCAGCATCCCATATCAGCTCGTAGGGAATACGCAATACTGTATTGAATTCATCCCCGGCTCTGCCATCGGTAATGCCGTTATATTGCTGCAATAATGATTGATATTCATCCAGCGTATAATACGCCTGGATATCTTTTATATCTTTATCTATGCGATGCGTGCCAGGCAGCAGCTTTCCATAGAACAACATCCATCCATATAATGGCATGGAAGGAAAGAGCCAGAGGCCTCTTGCGAGAAACCGCCAGTCATGATCCGGCCAAACGTTTACCAAATATGCCTCAATGCACATCACAATATAAGCCATTCGTCCCATGAGGGAAAGGTTACTGTTCTGGCAATTGATAATAACATTATAATCAGACATCAGTTTTGGCCTCCTCAATTAAGCTCAGTTTTGCATCGTTTTTTTTTGTTGCTCGGCTATTGGCAACGCCAATACGCCTCGCATGTCGGGCTATCGTTGGCGTAGGCACGTGCACCAATCATGGCTATAATCTCATTGGCAAGCTGCCGATTAAACGAATTCTTGCGATGGGAACCGACAATAAACAATACTTTTCGAGCCATGATT
>JAGACY010000001.1 GCA_017613855.1 Pseudomonadota bacterium | reverse complement strand
GCGTCATCTCGCAATTGCTTCCAAAAAACGCAAGGAAACTCAAAATAACGGTGCACCGGCTCCTGCCGAAGAAAGCCCGATCCATGAAACAGATTCCGATGCAGCACATGAGGCCCAGAAAGAGGTCGAAGATGCCGTCGATAATATCAAAGAAGGCATCGAAAATGTGACCAATAAAGTTGGGGATGCTGTTGAAGATGCCGTGGATCAGGCAAAAAAAATAGCCCAAAATGTCAAAGACCGCCTCGGTGATGTTGTCGAATCGGATGTCGAAATCGGAGATGGCTCTGCCGATGATGCCGAAGAAAACGCTGACCCGAAGGAGGATTCCGCAAACGATAATGAGTCGGGAGAATAAATCGCATTGCGTGAAGCAAAAGAACCCATAAAAATAGCCATGCTCAACGGAACTGAGCTCAATCTGCTCTTTTCACAGGTTTTTGGTTATTCTGCGACGGAATCTGGCCATCGGATGGGATTTTTAGTGGATGTTCCTTCGATTGCTGAAGATGACACCCCGGAATGGCGTCAACGCCGGGAAATCATCATGCAGTGGGCGCGGGCTCTGGCTAAAACCTCATTTCATGCATGTATGGTTTATGCTTATGAGTCCGTTGGCCGCCGTAATGCCGAAATTTCTCATCCGGTACATGCCATTGCATTGACTGATGAGGTGCCCGATACAGCGGATTTGCTGGATGCCTATCCCGGTGAAGTGCTGGATATCGAATATGTCTATTCCAGGGCTGAGTTTTGGATTGCATTGACGGAGTATTCCGTAACGGCACCTTTGAAAGTGGCTGCGGCACGATATGGATTCAGGGCTGCAACAATGCCGGGATTTACGCATTCGATGCTGACCGCGCTCGCGATTGACGTGGCGGTGATTGAATCACGCGTTTCAAAACTGGCAAAATTATTGACCGAAGCACATACCGCGGTGCTTCATTTCGATGTCAATGGCAAAATTTATGTATTGACGATCGATTTGCGCTATCGCATGGGGTTTGCGCAATCCGGACGCTTTGTTCGCAACGGACAGGTGGGAAATTTACCCGCTGGTGAAGCGTACATTGTTCCTTATGAAGGAGAAAAAAACGGCATCATTTCGACGACAGACGGCATTCTGCCGATTGAACGCAAAGGGGAAATCGCCTTGTGTGAAATATCGGAAAACCGCGTCGTTTGTATTGATGGTGATAATGCCTGGGCCAATGAACTGCGCGACTGGATTGCCGTCGATTACGCACGTGCCAATGTCGCTGAACTGGGACTTGGCATTCTGAGCGAGTGGGGAATCGAGCCGATTGGACACACGCTGCTGGATGAAAAACTGGGCGTGCACATTGCTTTGGGCCGCTCGGAGCATATCGGTGGTGTGACATCGCCGGCGGATTTTAAATCACCGGCGAATGTCTGTCATGTCGACTACGTCTACCATCGCAAAAATATGCCGCATATTCGCGTGGCTCGCGGGGTTTTGTATTTTGACGACCGTGATGAAATGACTTTTGTCGTCAACGATCATTACCAGTTTGATGCACTTTAGGTGGCGCCGCTATTGGCTTTGCCAATACGCGCGCGCATCGGCCTTTTGCCTTGCGGCAATGCGGCCTTGATGGGATGCTTTTGCCGGTGCGGCAATGCGCATCCCATTTTTTTTTTGCATTGTCCCCAAAAAAAAGGCGCGCCGTACTGACCAAAGGAAAGTAGGCGCGCCGGCATGGCGTATGGGGACGAAGGCCCCATAGCCAGGCCACACTTAATTGGTATTCAAAATCTTGAGATCCATGCCAATCGGATAACCGTACGAGGACATATTGAAATAGCCGTAGCCATACAGTCCAAAGGGTTTATCGGCCTGCATACGGTGAACACCGCCATTCATCTGAATATAGCCGTAAATGAAGTTGGAGCTGCCGATATTGCCTGTTTTAATATAGGTGACGGCTTTTCCGTCGAGTGTCACCTTGGCGGTTTTGGGGGCAATCACCGTGATATAGTTGACATCGAATTTATCGGGCACCATGAAGGCATAATCACTTCGGTACTGTTCGTAGGGAACTGTCAGGATAAACGAGGGATCGCCGATGCTCAGGCCGTTGTATTGTTGGCTTGGCAAAAACTGTCCCAAAACAATGGGTTTATTGGCAGTAACTTCAAAACCGCCGCGAGACTCGAAGTATTTATCGGGCATTTTGGGATAGGATTCGCCGGCATTGAGGGTAATGGTACCGTCGTCTTTTTCAGAGCCTTTAATCGTGATCTTGGTGTCTTTATCGCGGGCAAGAATGCGCCAGAAATCGCCAGCAGTTCCGGTTGTGTATGCCTGGACTGCATAGTACGATTTGCCCCAGGCCTGCGTCGGCAAAAGCTGCTCTTCGATGTGATCGCGGCAGCATTTGGCGGATTCATTGGGGACAAAGGTCGAACGCGATGCGCCGAATACGGCGATTTTTTTGTCGGCATGGACTATCGTTCCCGTTTGGTCATGTGTTCTGGCAGGCGGAGCATCCAATGTGAGAACGCCGAAGCGATCAAGTGTAAAATCGCGCTTTTCGCCTTTGGTCATGGCCGAAATGGAAACCGTTCCCGAAGCATTTTTGACGATGTCGGAAGACGTCGTGATGGTGACTTTCGTTTTTCCGGGTTCGGTGGCTACGACTGTAAAATACGAAGTGTGATCCTTTTCTTTGGTTCCGCTGCCAGGCTCGCTGTGCCACGTCATGACGATGTAATCTTTACCAAGAACATTGGCCGGCAAAAGCAGTGAGGCGTCGTTCGAGTGAGCATCGGGGTTGTCCCAGGGGTTAAACTGGTAGGCCGTGATGGGATGGGTCGAACGAATGCGGTAGGCATTGTTTAGGATACCTGTACTCACGCACATATTGGAGGAAGCTTTGTTGATCTGGACCAGTTGGACGCCTTTGGGAGCAAGGGTGACCGTGTGTTTTGCGGCTTGAGTCGAAGCTTCAAAACCGGCTTTGTCATAAATATAAATCGTCGCTGTGTCAGTATCACTTGGGTTGCTGAATACGACGGTTTGGTTGCTCGTCGAGTCTGCAATCAGGTTGTACAGGTAAACCGACCAGTATTCACAGCCGATATAGGACATATCGCCCGCTTTGAGATCGCATTCGGACCGGCATTCGGTATCGACGACTCCATCACAGTCATTGTCAAGTCCATTCAGATTGCCCTTCAGATCGCAGGTTATCGCAGAGGGATAGACACCGCCGGTGCAGGGGCCCCAGAACTGGCCGGTTGCATCGCAGGTTTGGGTACCCTTTTCACAGATGGTTTTGGGATTGTCGGTGGATTTGAATTTTGCCGAAGCGTCACCGCGCCAGCAGGCTTGCGTTTTACCCGGGGTGCATGCACATTTGGTCTCGGATTCACAGCCGTTGGCTGCATTGCCGTCACAATCAAAACGGCCTGTTGCACACTGGCATGCGCCTCCAACGCACGATTGCCCGTCGAGACATGCTTTATTACAACTTCCGCAGTGAGCGGCATTATTCTGGGTATCGATGCAAGCACCGCCGCACAGAGTCAGGCCATCGCAATGAATTGTGCATTTGCCGTCGATACAATTTTCATCTTCATCGCATGCATTCAGGCATTTACCGCAGTGCTCGCGATCCGACTTGAGATCGACGCATCTGCCAAAACAAGCTTCAAGCCCGGTTTCACATTCGGCTGGAGGTTCTGTCTCAGGCTGACAGGTTCCGGACTGGCAGGTTTCCCCGGGTTGACATGGGGGGTCACATTCGGCTGGAGGTTCTGTCTCAGGCTGACAGGTGCCGGATTGGCAGGTTTCTCCGGGTTCACATGGAGGGTCACATTCGGCTGGAGGGTCTGTCACAGGCTGACAGCTTCCGGACTGGCAGGTTTCCTCGGGCTCACATGCGGTTTCACAATCCCCGCAATGTGCTGCGTCTGTCATAGGATCGATGCATTGATCATCACAAAGCATTTGGGGATCTTTGCACTTACCGGCATTGCATGGCAAATTGGATTCGCATCCATTCGCAGCGTCTTCGTCGCAATCATAATAAGCCTTCTGACATTTGCACGTTCCCTGGCTGCAATACATATTATCTCCGCAGGCCACAGCAGGATCGCCGCAATACTCGTTGTCGACCATGGGGTTTCTGCAGGCACCGTCGATGAGTTTGTAATTGGCAGCACATTCGGCTTTGCATTCCTTATCGATACAGACTTCTTTCTTGTCACACCGGGTTGTACAGTCACCGCAGTGTTTGCTGTCAGAAGAGGTATTGACACATTGCCCGTCGCACCATGTTTGCGAAGGACTGCACTGTTCTTCCGAAGATAGGCAGTTGCTCGAAACACATGATTTGCCAGACTCACATGCGTTGCCGCATTGACCGCAATGATTTGAGTTGTTGTTGGTGTCAACACAAATGCCGTTACAACAGGTATCGGAACAGCATGCGCTGCCGCAAATTGCGAATCCGGGGTCACAGGAAATATTGCTGGTACCGCTGTCATCGCTGCATCCCGCAAGTATGAATGCTGTCATCAAGGCCAAAAAATAATGTTTTTGGGGATTATATCGTTCTCTTCTCATATTGAATGCCTTGTTCTATAGGGTTAAGTACATAAAAACGCGTTCTATCTTAACTCAGTTCATCTTAAGCGTCTATGAGGATTTGAATCATTTTGGCCGCTTTCCTGCGGATTCTCCCTCCTATATTGAAGTAGCACAAAAAAACTGATAATATGCGCTGTTTATAAAGCCAAGGGCTTTTCCGGTGAACTGTGAATTTGGTGTGAGGATATATGAAATTCTGTTTTCGCTTATTAATCGGTCTGGCTGCGATTGCAATGGGGAGTATGCCGATAGTGGCCATGGCAGAAATGCCATGCAGCGGATATGAAGATCCGGATGGCAGCAATGAGGTCAATTTAACGGTTGATCGACTCAAAGAAACAAGTGGGTTGGTTGTAAGCCGCTCCAATCCCAATTATCTTTGGGCTCATAATGATTCTGATGGCAATTCCTCATTGTTTCTCATCAATCGTCAGGGGACAATCCTCAAGACTTTCTATACTCAACTGACTGCAAATATCGATTGGGAAGATATTGCTATCGGACCATGTGAACCATGGAGTGAAAAAAACTGCATTTATGTTGCAGACACGGGGGATAACCTGTTTACGCGTACCGATAAGCGCGTCTTTATGATGGAAGAACCCGATGTAAAGAAAGTCAGTGATATTAAAAACGGTCAGATTTTAAAAGTCATTCGCACGTGGAATATCAAATATCCCGATACGGGACTGGATGCCAGTTCTGACGATCCCGAAATACTCAAATTCGTCAATCCCGATGCAGAATCCATCATGGTCAGACCGGGGAGTGCCGAAGTTTATATCATTTCCAAACAATCTTCAGGTGGCGAGCAAACTTTGTTTGAAATGACACGTGGCGGTGAAAACGCTGGCCAGCTCAATAAAATTGCTTCCTACGAATTTGTAACTGGCATGGGAAAACTGCTGCCTTTAGTCAATGCTACGACCGCCGCGGATTTTCATCCCAATGGATATCGTTTTGCCATTCGTACTTATGCGACGATTTTTGAATATGACTTGATTGAACACCCAGACATCGCAGATGCTTTCCTGCATCCCGTTGAGCGTTTTGATTCTTTCCCAATGGTAGAACTCCAGGGCGAGTCACTCGCTTATGATCTCAGTGACGGAGTTTCTCTGATTACCGGTGCCGAAGGCAGAGATGGTGGTAATGGAAAAATGCATTTTTATAAATGCATTCCTAATCCGGATTATGTCGAGCCCGAACCGATTCAAGCCCCTGATCCTTTGCCGGAATATGATCCCGAACCTGAACCGGTTTTAGGCTGTCCTGATGATAAATATCACGTCTATCTGGAACGATGTGAGTACGATACGATCAAGAGATGCAATGATCATGATTATGTATGCGCCGACAATGTCGAGAATTGGGTTGACGGATATTGTAAGTATAATCGGTGCATCGTTTCGCAATGTGCAGAAGGTACACACCTTTATACGAATGGCTTGGATCTGTGGTCGGATTCGAATTATGAAAGCCAGTGCGAAGCCAATACTCTCGAAAATTGTGGCTCACACGGCAATGTATGTGCCGAATCCGTTGAACACTGGGCAGAGGGGACATGCACGACCGATGGACATTGTATCGTAAGTGCCTGTGTGGATGGCTATCATATTTTGGATGGTAATTGTGCCGAAGATGATGTCGATAATTGCGGTGAAGCCGGCAATAGCTGCGCAAGCCAAATCCTTCACTGGGCGGATGGACAGTGCATCGATAAAACATGCTTTGTGACGGCATGCAACGACAATTACCATGCCTATGAGGCAGAGAATACATGCGAGGAAGATTCCGTCGAACACTGCGGAACACATGAAAATGACTGTTCCCAAAGTGTCGATGGTTGGGCTGCCGGCGCATGTGAAGAACATGCTTGTGTCGTCAATGCATGTGTTGAACCCAGGCAAGTGGTTGATAATGTTTGTGTTGAGCCGTCTGAAGAACCCGGTCCCGAAGAGCCCGGTCCCGAAGAACCCGGTCCCGAAGAGCCTGGTCCCGAAGAACCCAGTCCCGAAGAACCTGGCCCTGTTGCTCCTACACCGGGTAACACAACGCCCGTTGACGACGAACAACCGAAATACATTTATGCCACCGATCACGATTGTTCTGCTGTTCCCATGCAGTCTTCAACTCCCATTTCGGGCGCGCTGCTCGCTCTGTTAGGACTGATGGGAATGGTGATTCGGCGCAGGAAATCGTAGTAAAAATGAGCAATGTGCGAAGTGTTTTCTAATGCGGAATTCGGAATTCAGAATTCTAAAGGCATTCTCAAGAACGTTTCTAAAGCATTAAATTTCTGTATTTTTAGATTCTCTCTTTAGCCTTGGCATTCAATTCCGCATTCCGCATTAAGAACGCCATTCACCAATAGCATCAGGCTTTACCTTTAGTTTTGTAAATTCAATTGCGCATTGCGAATTGCGAATTGCGAATTAGAAAATAATTCCACATTCCGCATTCCGCATTCCGCATTAATCATCATTGCACATTGCTCATTGCACATTGCGCATTATTTCACGCTCTCTACAAATTTTTTGATGTCATCCTTGCTTGCGTGATTGAGTACTTTGCCGTCTTTCCAGTTGGCTTTGGGCGCAGAAGGCTTGAGTTCCTCGAGGGTTTTGCCCATCTGGCTGCCACCCGAAGTGGCAAATGTAATGACGGTCTTGCCTTCGAAATTATAACTCTCAAGGAAGGTATTGATGATCGTCGGAGCAACGTACCACCAAATCGGGAAGCCGATATAAACCGTTTTATACTGATCCATATTCTCAACTTTGGTCTTGATGGCCGGGCGGATAGACTTGTCTTTCTTCATTTCGATGGTCGAACGGGAATTCTCATCGCGCCAGTTCAGATCTGCTTCTGTGTACGGTTTTTCGGGCACAATTTCAAAGAGATCGCCATTGACGACTTCGGCAAGGTCTTTGGCGAGTGCTTTGGTTACGCCACTGGCAGAAAAATAGGCAACGAGTGGTTTCACGGTTTTATCCTGTGTTGGTTGGGCATCGGCTTTTGCGGTCTTATCCTGCGCGCAGGCATTGACACAGACCATCAAAGCTGTCGTGATGACGGTTATCGCTAAAAAGGCAAGCAAACGTTTCGTGTTTTTCATTGTAAAACCTCACATGAAATGATGAGAATGAATTTCTCATCTCTAATATAAAGTAAAAACAATACATCTCAATTCCATTTTTTTTGACTCTGTCGTGCGAGTGTGGAGATTTTTACGATTGAAATTCTCATTCTCGCTTAGAGGTCGTAGTTTTTAACTTGTAGAAATTTTGTTTGTTTTGATGAATTTTGAATTAAATTCGAAGTGGGTATTCTGGAAGTTTAAAAATGCGAATTTAATTCAAAAATAATTTGACAGGTGTAGGTGTGGGTGGTAGGTGGGAGGATATACCGTGAAGCAAATGGAGGTGATTCACTTCTGTTTACCTGGTGTTAAAAGTGAAGCATTTAAAGATCATGGTGAATGATCATTAAAATGGAGTTTGTTATGAAGATAATGAAGTGGTTTATTCCATGTGTGGTATTCATGTCGGTTGTTTCATGCAATTCATCCCATAAAATAGATGCCTTGAATTTGGAACAGCAGAAACAGGCGATTGTCAATGGTCGTGTCGTGACCGGCAATGATCATTTGGCGAGTATAATGCTGGCATATAAAACAACTGAACAATATGGTGAAAAGGTTGCAGAGCTGTATGGTGAACACATTTTGTTTTGTTCATCCACGTTGATTACGCCGAATTATGTGCTTACAGCCGCACATTGTATTTGTGATGAAGACGGTCAGACTGAGACGATGCGCAAAGGGGTTTATGCGTATGTGGCCCAGTCTATTTCGGATATTCGTGCTGAATTCGAGATCGAAGCATTTTATCCGCATCCAGGCTACGGCTGCGACAAACCGATAGAGAGTCTTGATAACGATATTGGTCTTATTAAGTTAAAAAAACCGGTCCCTCTCGATGTCGTCCGTCCCATAGCGCCATTGCCGCTGTCTTTGGCAATTACTGCCGATGAAGTAGATAGCGAGGATGGTGTGACTGTGGTTGATGTTGGCTTTGGTGTGACAAACAGTGAAACAGATCCTGACGATACCAAACATGAAATGATGTCGCGTTTGTATGCCTATTGTACGGAAAAGGGCGATCAAAGCGTACATTGTGCAGAAACAGTTCCCACTTCGTATGAATGGGAGGGCGTGACATATATAGATGATATGGAACTGGGCGATGGTTTTATGTTTACGCGAAGAGGACAGGGCGCGCATAGTTCGACATGTCCCGGAGATTCGGGAGGATCGATGTATATATGGCGAAATGGCATTCCATTTGTTGCCGGTGTACATAGTCATGTCAGTACTTATGAATGCAATCTTGACAGCATTGCCGGCAGTACTATCGTAACAGATAATGATGACTTCATCCGAAGCATTGTGACCGATTTGCCCGATGATACCCCCGAAACGGATTGCTGTGACGGAATTGATAACAACGGAGACGGCAGGCTCGACTGCGATGATCCCTGGTGTTTTCATATTCCGGTCTGTCTGCCTGAAATCTGTGATGACAAAATCGATAATAATGGCAATGGTAAAGTCGACTGTGATGATGATGAATGTGTCGATGAAGTGAGATGTCATCCCGAAATATGTAATGATAAAATTGATAATAATGGCGATGGTAAAATAGATTGTGATGATAAACAATGTGCAGATTTTGCGGCTTGTCATCACGAAATCTGCGATGATAAAATTGATAACGATGGTAATGATAAGATCGATTGTGATGATGATTGGTGTGTGGATGCTGTCGTTTGTCAGCCCGAAATCTGCGATGATAAAATCGATAACAATGAGGATGGATATATTGATTGCAGTGATCCGCAGTGTGCCGATGCTGATGCGTGCATGGCACAAATTTGTGATTGCAGTGATCTTGGGTGTACCCATGGCAAATGCGTTGAAATCTGTGATGATCAAATCGACAACAACGGGGATGGCAAAACCGATTGCGATGATATTCGCTGTGTCGATGCGATTCAGTGTAAAACTGAGGATTGCAGCGATCATATCGACAATAACGGAGACGGGCTGATCGATTGTGATGATCCGCTTTGTTCCTCTGTCATGCAGTGCCAGACTGAAATTTGTGATGATACAATCGATAACAACGGCGATGGTAAGGTAGATTGCGATGATCCGCTGTGTTCTGGAAGATATGTCTGTAATCCATTTGTGCCAGGCGATACTTCGGATTCGGACAGCGGTTGCAGTGTCTTACTCAGAAAATCATCCGGCATGCCGGGATGGATGGGATTGTTTGCTGTCCTGGGGGTGGGGGCACTGTGCCGCAGATATCGCCGCAAAAATGAGGTAACAAAGGAACACGCAAAGTAGTTGATGGCAATGAGCCCCGTAGGGACGACAGAATTTAGACCTGGGGGAGCATTGGCAAACCCGGGGGTAAAATAAGGAATACGAATATGAAACAAATATATATTATCGCGATGAGCGTCATATTAATGAGTGCGTGCAACGAGAGTGTCAGCTATCGTGCACATTGTGATTCGGATGAAATCGGACGTTGTATTGACGACTACCATTATAAGGTATGTACCGCCGATGGACCTGTCGCTTTGGGATGCTGCAGCGAAGGAGATATCCGTTCGGGCATTTGTCTGTCTGTATGTATGATGCGCGAATCCGGGGCTGTGTGCGAAAATATACAAGCGGCTGCCGCCAACTCTGTTTGTGGCAATCAAATCGTAGAATCGGGGGAGTTGTGTGACGGAATGCAGCTCAATGGCCACAGTTGTGCTGATCGCTATGGAATTCAGGCTGAAGGCCAGGCCCTTTGCGATCCGGTGACATGTCGGGTCAACTATGACAATTGCAGACCGCTTTCGACGGAATGCGGCAATGGTGTGCTTGACCTGGGCGAAGACTGCGATGGAAATGAATTGCGCGAACAAAGCTGCAATGCCGAAATCGCCAATGCTACTGGTTCTCTCAAATGCACAAGTCAGTGTAAATACGATTATTCGGATTGTCATGTCGAAATGTGTGGCAACGGCGAACTCAATGCTGGAGAATCCTGTGACGGCAGTGTCCCCGATGGCCTGACCTGCGCCAATATCGCTTATGGTATGCGGGGAAATCTTGCCTGTGATGATCAGTGTAAAATAGATACTTCCGATTGTCACTGGCCCGAGGCTGGCGATTTGTGTAGCGGGGATGAATATCATCTGCAAACATGCGGCGATAATAATCAGGCGATCAAATGCAAAGGAGGCGTCATTCAGGTCGCCGATTGTACAAAACAGTCCGAAACGTGTGTGATGATTCAGAACGACGACATCATGACTGCAGGCTGTATGCCCGAACGCATGAAATGCCTGAATCCGGGGGAAATGAGTAATATATGCGATTCGGATGGTTATTCCTCTGTGCAGATGGAATGTACCGATTCTGCGAATGATCGCGGTAGTTATTGGATGAAATTCTCCGGTGGCCATGTCGAACAATGCCCGTATTCCTGTTCGCCCGAGACGGGCGAATGCACCCGACTCGTTTCTGATCAGGGCGAAGAATGCGATCCAGAGACGTTCAATAATCACTGCAATGGCAATATCAGCGTCAATTGCCGCCTGCAAACATTCAGATATGCTGTCGAAGCAGAAGCATGCACCCAATGTGATGTGATATCTGATTCCGGCAATGACATCGCTGTTTGTGTTAATGATGCTCTGGAATGCAAGCCAGGAGATGACGATCTGCAGATATGTTACAACGATGAAAGCCTGCACAAGCATTGTGTGAAAAATGCAGCCGGTGACAAAGCATATATGCTCACATCGGATGTATCTTCCTGTGAACATGGATGTGATGCCGAAACAGGAGCTTGTGTTAAACTCTATGATACAGAAGGTAATACCTGTAAGGAGTTCTTTAAGAGCAGATGCATTGAAGGAGATATATTATTATATTGTTCGGATAATATGCGGATCACTGCAGTTGCCTGCAATGAAGACGGCAATGGTTATTGCGGCAATGGTGAATGCTATGAACTGTGTGAGAAGGCCGGCATAAAACGCAGCAAATGTTTCGCAGATGGCGATTCTGCTTATACCGTCATTGAGGAATGCCGGAAAACCGATGGACGGCTGCATTATGAGATCGTTGATACGGAAACGTGTGGCTTGGGATATTGTAATTATAATGGCGATGCATGTTTTAAGTTTTCCGATATAGATGGTGAACCGTGTGATCCCGGTTATTATGAATGTAAAGACGAACTCATGATTATTTGTGATAATGGAAAGAAAGTCTCGTATGATTGCCAGATGTATCAAATGGTATGCGCGGAATCTGAAGATTTTGGTGCCTATTGTATGGAACCCTGTTCCGAACCGGGCCAGGAAACGACCTCTTGTGAGTATTACGATGATGAATATGGATATGTGAAATATGATATGGTATGCCGTGCTGATCCCAATGGTGTACTGTATTATGAGGCGATCTCAGGGGAAGCGTGTCCGGGACAATGCAATGAAGATCGCACCGATTGTGAATCATGTGAATTGGGAGTAACGGACACCTACTGTTATAAAAGTGATATGACTTATTATACGATATATGCAGCATGTCAGGTGGATGATAAAGGCAGAACCTATTTTGATTATTTGAAGGACGAAAATGGAGATTACATTTATGATGAATGTCCCTCAAAATGTGATGAATCGGGAAAACAATGTCTCCAAATTCTTGATGAACAAGGAGATGAATGTTCCAAGGCGGATTATGAAAGCAAGTGCAGCGATAATTACGCATTGTATTGTTCCAATTCCGGACATGTTGCCGCAACCAACTGCACTTCAGGCACAACATGTCAGGTCAGTGAAACATTCGGGGCGAATTGTGTCGGTACTTGTTCCAAAGAAATGCCGGTGACCAGATACTGTGATGTTTACCCCGATTATGGTGCGATTGCATTTGAAGTCGCGTGCGAAAATATCGATGGAAATTTATATGAATTCCAGAATTTTTTAGGTTATTGTGTTCACGGATGTAATAAACTGAAATCAGACTGTGAGATTAAATAGATCATCATTTTGATTTTGTACGTCGTGCTATTGGCCAAAGGCCAATACGCACGTCTATCGCCGCTATCCGCCTGCGCGGATACGCGGCGATTTGTTTTTTAAAACTCAAAAACAGCTTTGACTGAGCAGTGATCGCTCGAACTAAAACCATTCTGTCGGTATCCGTCACAAATGACTTCGGCATTGTGGAGTTTTTGTACATCTTCTGCGCTGTAAAACAGATAATCAAAAGTGGCCGAATCACCCCACGTGGTGATGGGACCTTCGATCTTATCGGCGACGCTGTTGAGATTTTCATCGCCGCTGAGTGTTTGAATCTGTTCCGAATCGGGAAAATCGTTCAAATCGCCGCCAAAAACGACGAGCCTTCCCGGATGTTCGGCAATATAGGTATCCAGCAATTCGCGCGTGAGTTTGGCTTCTCCCAGCCGCCGTGAACCTTCGGCATCCGTTGCCTTGGATACAAAATGCGTTGTAAATGCCGTCAATTCTATGCCATTGGGAAGGGTGATCTCTGCTGCCAGCAGTTCGCGGGCAAGCCGCTTTTGGCTGCCATCGGGTTGGGAAATCCAGTACTTATCGCGGTAGGTTATCACATTGGTGATGGTACCGCGTGTGAGAATGGCGACATCGAGACCGGCTGTATTCCCCATTTCACCAAAGGCATAACTTGGATAGATATTGGTACCAAGCCAATTTTGTACATCGACGAGGCAGGAATCCTTTTCGATTTCCTGGAGCAGAAGCACATCCGCATCAATTTTTTTGATGCCGTCGGCCACACTCAGCATCTTGGTGCGGTAAGATGTTTCAGAGACATATGGTTCATAGTTGGAACCGCCGCATCCGCTTGCAGAATCGCAAACGGTGTCGAAATAATTGTGCACGTTCCAGGTGGCGATGCGCAGGGTATTGGGAAGGGGGGTGTCCTCAAATGGCAGTGGTTGAGGTGTTTCGTCGGGCTTTGGTGGATTGGTTTCGGGGGGCGTCGTATCGACCGGAGTTTCTGGTTGATCATGGGGATCGGCGACAACGGGCCCGTGGGTTGAATCGCCTTGCTGGGTACATGCACATCCACTGAGTATGGCTATAAAAAAGCTTATGGGGAGAAGTGATTTTCGCAGCATGGCTGATTTCCTTTGGTCTTGGGGGCAATTTTTTATGCGACGGCGTATTGGGCGCTTTGCGCCAAATAGCCGGAGCGGCGGGGTGTATCGAAAGGACGCCGCTTGCGGTGCCCTTTCGATAACACCGCCATCACAACAGATTAATATAATTTATAAGAAAATCTGAGCTGAATATACTGATCGATTTGGACTTTATCGATCATGCCGACATCATAGTTAAGTTTGAAGGTATAAGAAAGGTTTGCAATCGAAGAAAGTCGCAGTGCGGCGTCGAGTTTGAGATCGACAATGGGATTTTCCCAGTCGTTAAAGGGTTCGAGCAGGGAGGCATCGACTTTGAGGGTAAACCATTTGATGGGAGTCAAATCGAAGTTGATGGCACCTTCGAAGCCATACTGCGACAGATCGTGCACGGGAAAAAGTGAGATTTGTTTTTCGTTGTCATCGAAATCAGCAACGATATAGAGCGCGCGCGTGTTGACGTATCGATACGCCAGGCCAAGACGTGCAGCGAGTTTGAGCCATGAACCAAACGTATAGTCAAAGCGGCCGCCGGCACCGGCGTTCAGCTCGATGGGAGAAAATGAGGGAGACAGGTTAATGCTTGTCTGAGCGGTCTTGGTGGTATACGTGCCGTCGAAGTTGTACTTGTTGACTGTGTATTCGCCCTTGAGTTCCTGCCAGGTCGGGGCCATGTTCGACTCGAATGAGAAACGGGCATAGGGGCCGAACCAGTCGACAAATCGATACGTGTAGAGCAGCTCGAGGTTGAGATCATCGACGGTTGTGACGAAAGGCCGGTTTTCCTCAAAGCGGATGGAACCGCCGATTTCTGCATACAGGCGTGTGTAGAAATAGTTGTGTTTGAGGAACATGCTGAACGACGATTCGAGGAAGCCGCTCACATCGAGGAGTTGGCCCGAGACTTTGCCGACGACGTTTTCGGTATCATTAAAACGGACGGATCCACCGACGAGAATGTTGGCCCACCACCAGCGATCTTCGATCGATTCGACGAGATCGTCAATTTCACCGCCGCCGAGGATATCGCCGGTTTCTTCATCCAGTACGAGGGTTACACGGGAAAGTTCACCCGGTTCGAGATTG
>JAGACY010000062.1 GCA_017613855.1 Pseudomonadota bacterium | reverse complement strand
GTCTTCCGCCGGCGCAGAGCATGCAGAAACGATCGGGGCATACGTCGTTGCGTAGGCAATATCATCCAATTCTTCATGCGAAAGAACGGTCTTACAGCCAAATGTCTGGAATGCCAGCTGTGCATAGCACTCACAATATGAAGCGGCCCAATTCTGATCGACCTCTCCCATATCATTGCCATCGGCATCTTTCAGATGCAGCGGAGTCGTGCCATCGGCTTCAAAAGCCATCACCTTAAAGCAGCTGTCCGCGAGCTGCTGCATCACGGCATCGCAATCAACATCCGAAGCCGAATCATTTGCCTGTGCTTCAGATGTATTCTCGGATGTATTTCCGGATGTTGCATCCTGGGATTCACCGATTATCACAGCACCACAGCTGCAGAACACAGCACAAAACACAACCGCTGCCATACCAATTAAAATCTGACGCATAAAAACTCCTGAAATATTCTCAAAAAGAAGAGGCTTCCACCATCCTCTTTAATATAAAAACAACACAAACTCTTTAGTTTACCTTGAATACAGCCAAATATCAAAGAATCTCTTAACAGACATAAAAAAAAGCTCAAAGCAAATGCTTTGAGCTTAAAATCGGGGCGACAGGATTTGAACTTGCGACCTCTTGCACCCCATGCAAGCGCGCTACCAGGCTGCGCTACGCCCCGAGAACGGCGCGGCTTTTAAATGAAAGGCTGCTGTTTGTCAACTGTTTATTTTACAGCCATGGTTTTCCATTTGCCTTGTCTGAAGCGCAGGAAGAACAGCAGTCCCATAAGCATGACCGTGAGTGAACTGACGGCCCATGCACCGTAAATCTGCCAGTCTGTGTATGCATCGACAAGAAAAACACATGGTACCATCAGTCCCCAGATGCATATCAGCATGATGATCATGGGGTATTTGGTATCGCCGGCACCGCGCAGGGCACCGGCTGTGGTTACACCGAGTGCATCCAGTACCTGGTAAACAACCAGAAAATAAAAGAGATTGGCCGTAATCTGAATGACTTCGTCGTTATCCGAGAATGCATAGGCAATGGGGAAGCGGCACAGGAAAAACAGAAGTCCCAGGCTGACGAGACAAGCGACGCTCATATACATGCTGTATTTGGCGGATTGTTCGGCAGAGGGAACATTTTTGGCCCCAAGATACTGACCGACAAGGGTTGTGGCTGCAATTGAGATGGCCAGACCGGGCATCCAGGCGATGTTCATAAAAACCTGAACAATGGCATTGGCAGCAGACTGCTCTTTGGGGAGGGAGCCAATATAAAAACCGTAAATGAGCCAGCCAAATTGTTCCATGGCCCAGCTCAGGCCAATGGGAAGACTGACTACAGTGAATGCTTTGATCACGGACCAGGATATTTTGGGGATATGCCGCGTGCTGAATAATTCAGCATTTTTTTTGCCGATGACAGTGAACAGGTACATCAACATTTCGAATGCCTGTGCGATGATCGTACCAATGGCGGCACCGATGATGCCATACGCGGGAATGGGACCAAACCCAAAGGTAAAGATGTACGTCAGCGGGATATTGATGAGAACGACGAAGAACGAAACCAGAGCCGGAGTCTTCATGTCGCCTATCCCACGCAAAAATGAAAGCAGGGAATACGATACAAATGCCCAGGGACAGGCAAAAATTCGGACATTCATGTAGCCATAGACGCCGTCGAAAATTTCCGGGTTGGTACCCATGAACTTCAACAGATGATAAACGACGGGACTCAGGCAAAACGCAGAGAGCAGGCCAAAAATGCCCGCCATAATCAGGACATGCCACAAAATACGGCCGCAGTCGGACATGCGTTTCGCCCCATAGTACTGGGAAACAAATGTCGTCAGGCCGGAAATCATCCCCAAAAAAATGGAGCAGATGGAAAATACACTGGGACTGCCGATGCCGACGGCAGCCTGTGCCTCGGGGCCGACCCAGCGCATAAAAAGTGTGTCAACCAGGCCAAGCAGAGACAACGAAGCCATCGAAATAATGATGGGGAATGCTAAACGCCATACTTCACCAATACTAGCTTTGCGCGTTGAAAGCTCATTGATACGGGCTACCGCTGCAGACTGGGTCAATTGGGCCGCTTCGACATTTTGGTGCGCTTCTTCTGCGATTTCTGTATTTTTATTCTGATTGAACATTTTCTAATTCGCAATGCGCAATTCGCAATGCGCAATTATTTAGCAGTGAGTAGTGAGCAGTGAGCAGTGAGCAGTTAGAGCATTCTCAAGGTTATTCCTAAAGAATGATAGTTATTTTAGTTTCAGACTTCTCCATTAGTTTTGCATCCCAATTACGCATTACGAATTATGACATTCATTCACCTTTAACTTCAGACTTCACCTTTAGTTTTGCATACCAATTCCGCATTCCGAATTCCGAATTCCGCATTCAGGATTACGCGTTATGGTGGCACACTTGCCTTCATGTATGTATAATCGCTTGGAAAGAAGATCAAGGCTCAGATGAACAAGAGGTCGAGATGAAAAAGAAAATCCCATGGATTATTTTGGTATTTGGTGTGATTACTTTGGTGATCAATGCGGTTTTGGGCGCACCGATACTGCCTTTTCATGTAACAGCGGCCAGTTGTTGTTATTTATTTTTTATTGTCTGTGTGGTGCTCAATATAGGGATACAATGCGGGCGGAAATGGCCTCAGGGGATGGCGGTATCCTGTTGTGAAGCGGGAATCGTATTTGCACTTGAGACGATGGGAACGGGAGGATGGTGGGGCTATCATGCCTGGGGCGCAGCCTGGGTATGGGAACCACGCATTACGGGGATGTTCCTGATGACGCTCTTTTTTGTGTCATGGCGCATTGCTGTCGTTATTTTAGGCGAAGAAGCCTTGATTAATAAGAAACTGACAGCATCGCTCATTATTTTGGGGCTTCCGGCGATGTTTTTTACGCACATGGCCGTTCGCCTGTTTGGCGGGATTCATCCTTCGGCAATTGCGCCTGCACACCATGTGGGGGTGGAGGCGATTCATGTCATTTTGGCAATTTTGGGGCAAATCTGTCTGGGAATTGGCATTGCCTGGGGGCGGAAGGATGTTTTACAAAAAAAGCATGCGTATTGAGGCCGTCCGGCCGAAATAGCATGCGATTTTGGCCGTACCGCAGGCAGGCCAAAAAGCCGGCGTATGCCGCAGGCAGAGCCGGCTTATTCAATAGATACGTTTGAGCAGCCGTGCGAATAGATCGTATCGAGTACCCATGCTGCAGTGTCGTAAATTGCTTTGGAATGAATGGACAATCTTGGTGTCGGCATGCAGAGTGTGGGGAGGTTTTTATCGGCGAATTGGGTAAAATCGTTTTTGGACATGGGGGTGTCATTGACGATGAGCACACTGTTCTCGTTGATATAGACCACGAGCTGTTTTGCCTGTTCGACCTCGGATTCCAGTTTGATGTGCGGGAGGAGGTTCGACTGGATTTTCTGATAGCTTTCCTTGAGGTTGTCCGTCTCGGCCTGAAGTGTGTCGAGATCTGCATCGATTTCGGCCAATTCCTGCGAGGTTTGCAGATTCATTTTAAATTCATCCGAAGAGCGTGCATCGGAAGTCGATTTTCCGCAGCCGCCAAGCAGGAGGACGGCAGATGTAAGAAAGAATATTTTGCGCATCATGATTTACTATTGTTGGAACAGATTGGTTTTGATCAGCATGTCACCGCCATTGGAAAACACGGTAATATTTTCGGTTTTGTAACCCGAAAGTTTGAGTGTGATGAGCATTTGGTTTTTGGTTAGGCTTGGGTCATCAATGGTGCAAGGTGTTTTTAGGGGTGCAACATCGCTGCCCGTGTTTGCATGGTCGCCCTGAATGGTGACTTCGGCATCGGGCGGGATGGATTCGATACGGATTTTGGGGGTTTCTGTATGTTTTGGTTTTAAGTTGACCGCATAGGACGTGATTCCTTCGGATTTTGTCTTAATTTCGATTGGGAAATCTGTGACGTCCGGAGCCATCACGATGACTGAAAAAGGCGGTGTCTGTGACAAATCGACGCTCAGCGGTGTAGTGCCGAGCATTTTGCCGTCCAGCATGACCGAGGCAGGGATGTCGGCCATAAATTTGTAAGTTTCAAAATCTGTCTGCATGGATTCCTGATTGTTCGCAGGGATTCTTCCCGACCAGTCGGGCAGGAATACGATGAGAAAAATGAGTGTCGTGATGCAGAGAAATGCCAGAATGCCCCATAGTACATTTTTGTGTGCTGGCAGTTTGCGGATGAATTTTCCCAGTCGCACAATCGGCAGAAACTTGGGTGTCTCGTTGTATGGCAGATTTTTGTTGGCCGTGAGCAAACGAACGGCTTCGAGGTCACGCATAAATGCCTGAACGGACGAATAGCGTTTGTTTCTGTCTTTTTTGAGGGCTTTCTGAAGAACCTTATATATTTTTCGCCAAACGGGATCGGCGCGCAGGGCGAGTGGCAGTTTGGGGAGTTTCTTTTTGAGGGTTAATTTGAAGGTTTCGATGAGATTTTTTCCAACGAAAGGCGGTGCGCCAAAGAGTGCTTCCCACAAAATAATGCCGAGTGCATAGATATCGGTTCGTCCATCGACTTCGAATCCCTGAATTTGTTCCGGAGACATGTAATAGGGGGTTCCGAGCGTCGTTCCGGCATTGGTGAGCCGTTCGTTGAGTTCCTCATAGTTTTCGACTTTGGCAATACCAAAATCGAGGAGCTTGATGTACTCCCGGTCATCTGAAGCGTGAATAATAAAGATGTTAGCAGGTTTGAGATCCCGATGGACAATGCCGTGATTGTGGGCATCGCACAGTCCGGCTGCAGCCTGAATCATGTACTCTATGATACGATCCGGCGGCAGGGTATGTACATCTTTGAGGAGATTGTCGAGTGCCTGGCCTTCGAGGTACTCCATGGTAAAGTAATGTACGCCCTCTTTGGTGCATCCCGAATCGAACAGCTGGCAAATATTGGGATGTTTGAGTTTGGATACGACGTCAGTTTCGCGTTCAAAACGCCGTACAATAATGCGATCGTGGTTATATTCAGAACGAAGCAGCTTGAGTGCAACAATCTGGCCGGTCTGTATATCGTGTACCTGATAGATATTCCCCATGCCGCCGCGTGCTACCAGGAAATTAATGAGATAGCGTTCGGCGAAAAGCGTTCCAACATAAGGATCTGTTTCTGCTTGCTGATACATCCAATCCCCTTATGTTTCGTCCGTTTGCATGAGTTCTTCGATGCGCCCCTGAATGAGTTTTACAACGCGTTCAAGATCGGATTTCTGGTAAATATCGCGTGCTTTATTGAGCGCTTCGAGTGCCTTTGGCGTTTGGTGTGTGGTTACGAGAAATTGCGCATATTTATTGAGTGATCTGGCCTTTTCGAGCGTCATGTGCTTGTTGCTGCAGATGGTCAGCAGACGCAGATATATTTTTTCTGCTTTCTCGTAGTTGCATTGAGCACAGGTATCGCTTGAAATAAGGCGTGCAAACAAAGAGAGTGTGCGTATCCAGAGTCGTGCGGACTTGAGCGTGGTGGCACTCTTGTGCGCTTTTCTGAGCGTTCTCATGGCTTTGTCGTATTGATCGTTGGAATACTGGAGTGCCGCTGTGTTTGCAAGGCATCTGGCTATCAGCATTTTCTGATGGGTTTGCTGTGCCAGCCCGAGGCACTGTTCGGTGGCTGCCCGCGCTGTTTTGCGTGCCTCGAGTGCAAGTGCACCGTCGGCAATATCCGCAAGCAGATTGGCATGCAGAATGACATCATTCATTTCCTGAACCATGCCCAGGGCGATGTTCCACGATTCCAGGGCACCAGAAAGGTTATCCGTCAAATCGTAGATATGGCCGAGGGAACGATAGGCCTGTGCCTTGAGCCGTACTTCACCATACAGTGTGGCTTCCTCGATGACATGGTTGAGCATCTGAATCGCCTTGTTGGGGGTGCCGGTGTCTGCTTCGATTTCGGCTTCTGTCCATTCGATTTCAAGTGCATCGAGCGGATGGGGCAAGACTGCACTCAGTGCGTGCCTTGCTTTTTCGATGTATTGCCGGGCCTCTTCATACTGGCTCATAAAGAGGGCACGGCGCGCCAGAACTTTGTAAAGTCTGCATACGGCAACCGCATCCCCGTCGCGATTGAGCAATTCATTGGCCCGGGCGGTATAGCGGTGCATGTGGCGGATGCTGCCCATTTCGATGAGCATGGATGCCATCTGAATGCATGAGCGTGCTGCCTGATTGTAGGCGGAGATCTTTAAGGCATGGTGACAGGAGGTACGGCATAATCTGAAGGCATCATCCACCTGACCCATCCGAAATGCAACGGCAGCCCCTTCCAGGGAGAGCTTGGTGCGCTCGGCAATATTGCCATCCGGAAGCGTTTTGAGGAGCTTTCTGAATAAACGCCATGCTTCCGGAAGATGACTGGCTGACACCGCACGGCGCGCTGCGCGCTTATAATACCGGCAGGATTCATGCAGATACTGATAATTCCGCCAAAAATCACCGATAACTTCGTCGTGGATGCCATTCGGATTGTTGAGCGAATACCACTGGGCTGCCATTAAATAAACATGATGACGCATCGGTCTTTTGACCGTGCTGAAAATCATCATGCGCTCGCTTTCGTGTTTGAAAATATACGAAGGGGTATTGGCGCTGAAAGGCACATCTGCATACTCGAGGAATCCCCTTTCCCGGAGTTTTTTGAGCAGTTTGGAACACGAAAAATCCTCTGGCAATTTAAGATCCGGCCATGTCGAAAGCAGGCTTTCAATGGTCGATACGGAAAAAGGTGCGCTCAGATGCGAGGCAATCTGAAGAACCATGCGTTCCAATTCGGGGGTTTCCTTAAAACGGCGCACCATATTCAGCCCAAGCTCATGGGGAATTGGTTCATGCTTGAGCCGCTCGATCGCATCGTTCCAGTGGATCATGCTGTCCGGATTGAGGTGCTTGAGCGTGAGTTCAATCGTGCGTTTGGGACTGCCAAAGGAACGCTGTGCAATCAAATTGCACAGTTCTTTGGGGACAATGAGTTTCTCACGGGTTTCGGATAATTTTTTGAGTATGCTGTGCGTGAGCAGAGCCAGGTCGTTGTCACTCAGGGATTGGAGCTCGGTAAATTCCACCGGGCACCGTGCAAAACCGGCTGGGACTTCGCTGCGGTTGCCTGCCGTCATAAAAATGGTCAGCGGTAGTTCGGGCAGACGCATAAAAACTTGTCCCAAAAGGTTGAGCGATGCATCGTCAAATTTATTGACATCATCCAGAACGATGACAATTCGGTTGCGACGAAGATCCGCCTCGAAAAACTGCGTCAGGGGCTGGACAACCGTCTGTGTAACGCGTTCCACATAAGCTGCTGTCGATTCTTCTGTCGATTGCGGCGCTTCAAGTTCGTTTTCCTCGTCAGACATATCGGAGATGTTGCGGAAGAGGATGGCCGTCGTTTCGGTTCTGCCCCTCAGTTCCGGCGGAATGTCGCTTTCCTGGTTTAATTCTTCGGGCATGACCGGTTGTGAAGAATCCGCAAATTCACCCGAAACACTGGATATATCCGACGCCGGATTCTGCGGGCTCTCGGTGTCTTTCTGGGATTGTCGGTAGGATTCGAGCACCGAATCCATCGACGTGACCTGGGTGGCTAGCGG